>JAQBTY010000371.1 GCA_027624735.1 Pseudomonadota bacterium
TTGCGGAAACCTACCTGAAAAAAAATGCCCGGCGCTTGCCAGCGCCGCACGGCGATATTTCGCTGGCCCGTATTGCGGCCGGCTGGTTTTTCCTCGGCAATGATAAAAAGGCCTTCGAGCTCGCGGATGGGGCCGCCATGCGATCGGGTCGCTATGCGCCATTCGCCCATTGGTATGCGGGTTTGGCCGCCTATCGAATGGGCAATGCATCGGCGGCCGCCATCCATTTCGAGAGGATGGCCGCGCTGAAAGGCCTCTCCGGATGGTATATTTCCCGCGCCGCCTTCTGGGCGGCGCGCGCCAACATGGTAGCCAAACAGCCGGAAAAGGTGAGCTATTGGCTTAACAAAGCCACGGAACATCCACGGACGTTCTACGGCATCATCGGACGGCGGCTGCTTGGCGCCGAATCTCCTTTCCGGTGGAACGATCCGATATTCAAGGACGACAGCGATATCGCCATCGCTTTCTCCGATGTCCGGGCGAAGCGGGCTCTGGCGCTGATCCAGATCGAACAGCATTATCGCGCGGAAACAGAACTGCGGCAGTTGGCCAAGAGCGCGAGTACGAAAACCAAACTGGCTCTTATCGCCATCGCCGATCAGGTCGGCCTGCCGGCTTTAGCCTTGCGCGCGGCCTCGTCCTTGCAGGGCGTCGGCGGCCGACGCATTGAGCGCGGTCTTTATCCGCTTCCGCACTGGACGCCGAAAAACGGTTTTTACGTCGACCGGGCTCTGATTTTCGCCGTCATGCGGCAGGAATCCGCTTTCAATTCACGGGCCAGAAGCGGCGCCGGCGCGCGTGGTCTCATGCAGCTTATGCCGGCAACAGCAGGGTATATGGCGAAAAGGCGGTTCCGCGGCCGCTCCCGAAACAAATTATACGATCCGGCTTTAAACATGATGCTCGGACAAAAATACCTGCGTTATCTCATTCAACATGACGGGGTCGAAGGGAATCTGTTCATGATGGCCGCCGCTTACAACGGTGGACCGGGCAATCTCGCCAAATGGAAACGACGCGCCCTTCCCTACTCCACCGACCCGTTGATGTTCATCGAAAGCATTCCGGCGCGGGAAACCCGCGATTTCGTCGAACGCGTCTTATCGAATCTCTGGATGTATCGCGAACGGCTAGGCCAGGCAATCCCCTCGCTGGACGCCATTGCCGCCGGCGAGTTGCCGCTCTATAAGGCTCTCGATTAGGCAAATATAGCTGAAGCGGAATCCAACAATGGCCGGAATTGACGACTCCCTCCCGTTTGCCCCGGTCAACATCGCCGTACTGACCGTATCCGATACCCGGACCGAAGAAACCGACAAATCCGGCGCCCTCCTTGTCGAACGATTGAAGAAGGCCGGGCACACGCTGGCGGAAAAGGCCATCGTCAAGGACGAACGCGCCGCCATCGTCGCCAAGCTGAAGCAATGGATCGCCGATCCGGCGGTTGAGGTCGTGCTCGCCACCGGCGGGACCGGCGTCACCGGCCGCGATGTCACGCCGGAAGCCTTCGCGGATGTCTATGAAAAAGAGATCCCGGGTTTCGGCGAATTATTCCGCATGCTGAGCTATGACCTGATCGCGACGTCGACCATCCAGTCGCGGGCGACGGCAGGTGTCGCGGGCGGCACCTATCTCTTTGCCCTGCCCGGCTCGACCGGCGCCTGTCGTGACGCGTGGGACGGCATCCTGGAAGCGCAGCTCGACATACGCCACAAGCCCTGCAATTTCGCCGAATTGCTGCCCCGCCTGCAGGAGCGCTGACGCCTCACGCTGCGGCGACGCAACCCAATTCACCGCGCGGTAGCATCGAGCGGACTGACGGAAGCCCGGTGGTGTCGCCGTTTTGGGTATGACCACCCGTTCGAGCGGAAACTGCAAGGTCACGGTGGTCCCAACGCCCACTTCGCTTTGCAAGTCGAGCGACCCGCCATGTAATTCGACCAGCGCTTTGCTCAGAGGCAATCCGAGACCGGTCCCCTCAATTGTACGGTTGAGTTCGCTTTCGACCTGTTGGAACGGCGACAGGGCCCTTGGAATGTCTTCCGGCGCAATTCCGATGCCGTTATCGACGACCTGGAAAATGTACCCGCTTTCGGGCAGATACCGCGCCTTGAGAACCACCTGTCCGCCTTCAGGGGTAAACTTGATTGCATTCGACAGAATGTTGACCAGGATTTGTTTCAGCTTGCGCTTGTCCGCGAGCAATAGATGCTGATCGTCGGGACATTCGCTTCGCAAGCCGACCTTGCCGCGTTCGGCCCGCCCCCTGACCAGCGGTAACAGCTGGGAAACAAGATCTTCGACACGGATTTCCTCTTCGTGGATTTCGTCCTTCCCGGACTCGACTTTCGATAAATCCAGTATGTCGTTGATTAATGCAAGAAGGTGCTGGCCGGAATTGTAAATGTCTTTCGCATACTCGCTGTACTTGTTGGTGCCCAGGGGGCCAAAGGCTTCCGTGGAAATAATTTCGGAAAAGCCCAGGACCGCATTCAGCGGTGTGCGCAACTCATGGCTCATCAAGGCCAGAAACTCGGATTTGGCTTGATTCGCGGCCTGGGCGTCGCGCATGGCCTGGTTCGATTTTTCCGCCATGATTTTCAGTTCTCGGGTCTGCTCCTCGATGAGTTTCTGGGCCTTCCTGAGCTCCGTGATGTTGATGCGGGTGGTGACAAATCCCCCGTCCGGCAGAGGGTGCCGCTTGCGCAGAATAATTGTTCCGTCCGGACGTTCGACGATGGGTTCCGGTTCGATGCCTTGACGCGCGCAATCCAGACGCCCGGCGATTGACGCTTCCACGTCGTCGGATTTGAGGTGGCCTCTCTCGTAATTCCACCGCTGAACGTCCTCATAAGCGATACCGGTCTTGAGAAAACCTTCGGGGAATTCGTGTTCTTCCTCCCATCGCCGGTTCCAGGCGATCAACTTCCAGTCCCTGTCCCAGGCGGCCAGGGTCGGATCCATGCAGTTCATCACCGTCTCGAGCAGGGCCCGTTGTTCCCGCAAGGCCGCCTCGACCCTTTTGCGCTCGTTGATGTCGCGGACGAGTACAAGAAGAGATGGCTTTCCCTGCCAAGGTATCTGCCGCACCACGCGTTCGACATGCGTCAAGGAGCCGTCTTTGCGGAGATATTCACCTTCCACCATGTCGACCGGTATTCCTTCACACGCCAGTTTACGGCGGGCCAGCACCTCTTCACGGTAATGCGGCGGAATCATATCGATTGATTGTGTCCCGATCAGCTCGTCCGGCGATTCCACTGCCAGAATTCGCGCCAGACTGGCGTTGGCGAACACGACGATTCCATCGGTGTTGATCAGGATACCGTCGGGCAGCAGCTCCGCCAGGTTACGGTAGCATTCTTCGCTCTCCCATTGCGCCCGTTCGGCTTCCCGGCGCGCCGTGATGTCAATCATGGTGCGTTGAATCGCCGCTTCACCCTCCCAATAGACACGACGGAAAAAAAACCTGGACCGGTAGAAACGACCCATCCTTGCGCAGGGCGTCATATTCGTAAAATTCCGGTGCCGGTTCGCCGGCGGCACGTGCCGTCCGGTTTGCGACTATCCGCTCGCGGTCGTGAGGCGCGATAAGGGCTCCGGGCTCGGTTATCCCGAGCATTTCCTCCGCCGAATCGTAGCCGAACATCTCCACGAACTTACGATTGACGAACAGGCGTTCGCCGTTCGGCCGCGATATCTGGATGCCGAAGGTCGATCCTTCGATCAAGTCGCGGTAGCGCCGCTCGCTCTCCCGCAGTGCCTCTATGTCTTTTGAGCGCTGTGTGGTATCGCGGATTGCAACCAGAGTGGAGCGCACCCCCTCCCACAGAATCTGGGACGTGCGGGTTTTCGCGATAAACTCGGAACCGTCGATGCGCAGCCGTTTATGCTCGAACGATTCACCACCGGGGGCATCTTCGCGACGCGCCAGGATACGGGCATGATAGTCAGGGTGGACCAATGCGAAGGGATCCCTGCCGACGAGTTGTTCCGTCGAACCGGCGCGGTGCATGGCCACTGCCTCGGCATTGGCGAATACGATCTTTCCGTCGCGGTGGACCAGAACCGCAAACGGGAAAGACGCCAAAACCTGATAGGCGCCGTCCGTCCTGTCCGTGGGATCGGTCATAGCCGCCGTTTCCCGCATAATAAAGGCTTCCCGTTTGGCGATACGCCGAGAGTGTTTGTCAATGCCAGCGGCAGAAGCAGGCTCGTTCATCGAAGCTGACTTCTGTAACCGGTCCGTTTAGAGTCCGTCCGGAGACTTTATGAAGGATTACAGAGTTTTCGGAGCATGAGGCGGATGGAAGCGAGC
>JAQBTY010000372.1 GCA_027624735.1 Pseudomonadota bacterium
TCATTGAACATGGCCTTCACGAGATCCTGGCAATCGTCGAACGTGCCGTCGATGGCGATATTATAGACGTTGGGGGACGCCACCGTGGTCATCTGGCGGCGCTGGATGTCGGAGACGCGCCCTTCCGGGTGAAGAATGAATATATCGATGGCGTCGCGGTCGCGGCAGGCTTCGATCGCCGCCGATCCGGTATCGCCAGATGTCGCGCCGACGATGGTCACCCGCTCGCCGCGTCTAGCCAGTATATGATCGAACAGACGACCGAGCAGTTGCAGCGCGAAATCCTTGAACGCCAGCGTCGGACCATGAAACAGTTCCAGTAGCCAGCTATTGCCATCGAGCTGGCGCAGCGGCGCCACCGCCGGGTGACCGAAGCCGGCATAGGACTCATCAATCATGGCCCGAAGATCTTTTCCACCAATCGCATCGCCGACGAACGGCGCTATCACCTCGTGGGCGATTTCCGTGTAGGGCGCGCCACGGAGCGCCCGCAACTGGTCCGCGCCAAGTTGCGGCCAGCTTTCCGGCACATAAAGCCCGCCATCGCGCGCCAGCCCGGCCAGCACCGCGTCTTCAAACTCAAGGACAGGGGCCTGGCCCCGCGTACTCACATATTTCAAATTTAGTCTCCACCGCACGCACGACACTACGCCCTGCCCGGGTTCGCGGGCACAGTACTGGGACGAAGGCGGCGGGGCAAGGAAATGGCGCGACAGCTAAACGAACGGCCACGCAAAACGCTGGGAATTGAAACGCCACCAGAAGGGTGTATTTCGACCGAACATCAAACTAAACCACGGGTATTGAAGGCCGGTCGGTTACTACGACTTCCGGCAAGTTCACTTTCAGACATTAACAATCAATGGTAAACGAAATATCAAGGTAATGAACGGCTAAATGCCGCTGTTTAGGAGTTTATTCAGGCGAAGCGGGCATTGAGAAGGGCTCCGGGACGTGAGCAAAAGAAAAACAGCTTTCATAATAATCGCCGCGGTTGCCGTGGTAGCGGCCGTCGTTTTCGCAAACCCGGCGTCTTTCTTCGAACAGCCGTCCAAGATCGAAATCGTGCGTGTCGGAGTCTTGCCCGATGAGGATGAGGCGGCGCTGAAGCTCCGGTATTCGCCGTTGCTCGAGCACATGGCACGGGTAACCGGGTTGAAGTACCAACTGGTGGTGCCAGCATCCTACGCCGACCTGCTCCGAAATTTCGCGGACAAGGAAATAGAAATCGCCTATTTCGGTGGTTTGACGTTCGTCGAGGCGCAAACTCTTCATCATGCCCGGCCGCTTGTTATGCGCGACGTGGATACCCGTTTCACCACATATTTCGTGACCCGAGCGGATGGCCCGTTGCGTGACTGCGCGAACCTCAAATGCGAAGCGCTCGCCGGCAAGGTGTTCACTTTCGGCTCGAAACTGTCCACTTCGGGCCATTTGATGCCCCGCCACTTCCTGAAATCGGAAAGGCGTATCGAGCCGGAAAGCTACTTCGGAGAAGTGCGTTACTCGGGCGCCCATGACAAGACCATCTACCAGGCCCGCGACGGGGAAGTGGATTTGGGCGCGGTCAATGCCGAAATCTTCAGGGCCATGCGCCGCGACGGCCGGCTCAAGCAAGACGATTTGCGCATCATTTGGGAAACACCGCCCTATCCCGATTATGTCTGGGCGATAAACGGAACCTTGACCCAAGAGCTTCGGACGAGACTGCGGGACGCCTTCCTGATGCTGGAGATGGGCAACAAGGAACATGCCAGGATACTTGCCGCCATGGGCACGCACGGTTTCCTGCCCGCAGGGATCGCCGAGTTCGCACCCCTAAAGAAAATCGCCCAATCTCTCGGCTTACTGAAGTTTTTGAAATAATGGCGGTCACCGATCCGATCTTATGGCCCCGGATCGTGCGCCGGTATACTCTCGTGCTGGTCACCCTGGTCGCCCTCCTTGGCTTGGCCACAACAGGTTACGTCTTTTGGATCAAGGATCGATCCGAAAGGTCGCTCCGCCTCATCAACGACTACCATCTGGACAGCGCCTTTCACTGTTTGGGCGCGCAGAATGAACTCCAGGACATGCTGACGCGCAGCGCCCTTGAGGCGGCCGGTGTCAAGGAGGCGGAACAAAGCCGGTTTATGGGACACGGGCATGACCACAGTTTGGCTACGTCGTTTCATGTCCTCCGGCAACAAATTGGCGAGGTGGTGGAACATCAGCGTCGCTTCGCCGACCCCCAATTCGCTTTGTTGGTTGAAAGACTGGTGCGGGGGTTAACCGCCGTAGAGACGGTGTTTGGAAAATCTGCACTCGACGAGGCGACTGTTCACCGGGAAACCGACCGGCTCGTTGCGCTCCTTACAATTCTCGCGCAACTCAAAAAATTGCACACCGTCGCCTACGACGATCTTCTTGCGGAACGACAGGTTCACGCCTTCCGCGATGATCTCGTATTTCTCACCTCCGCCCTATTGGTATTCCTGATCGGCTATTTTTGCATCCGGGTTTGGCGCAGGGCCATCGACAATGTCGTCGAAGCCCAGCGGGTGGCCGAAATTGGGTTGCGTCTCGCTAAGGAACAAGCCGAGGAGGCCAACAATGCCAAGAGCGAATTCCTGGCCCATATGAGCCACGAGCTACGCACGCCTTTAAACGCTATCATCGGTTTCTCCGATATCATGAGATCCGAAACGTTGGGGCCGGTTGGAAGCCTCAAATATCGGGAGTATTCAAACGACATAAACGAGGCCGGAACGCATCTTCTCAACCTTATCAACAACATATTGGACCTGTCCAAGATAGAAGCGGAGATGGAAGAAGTTCACGAAGAGAACCTTGAAGTCCGTGGGGCTATCAACGCCACCGTAATGCTGGTGCGGCAACGGGCCCAGAAAAATAACATTGGATTGAAGCTGGAGATTGGGGAGAACCTCCCTGACCTGTGCGCCGACGCACGCAAGCTGAAGCAGATCCTGACTAACCTCCTGACCAACGCGATCAAGTACACCAAACCCGGCGGGACGGTAACGGTCAGGGCGTGGTGCCGTCGAGAAGGCGGCTACGTGTTCCAGATCGCCGATACAGGAATCGGCATCGCGCCGAACGACATTCCAAAGGCTCTTGCACAGTTTGGCCAAGTGAACAGCGGTTTGAACCGCAAGTACGAGGGCACAGGCCTTGGCCTACCGCTGACCAAAGCCCTTGTTGAACTGCATGGCGGATCGTTGGACCTCCAGAGCGAGGTGGGCACCGGGACCACAGTTACAGTGCGATTCCCCACTTGGCGAATTGTCTCCGAGAAAGCCATCGTAGCGTAATCACTTGCTCGGACACCGGCCATATAACAAACAGGCCATGATGTCCGCACTTAACGCCGGACCGTCAACCCAAGACTTCCGTTACGGAGGCAGCCGGACGATCCTGTACGGCCAATCCTATCGCAGGAAGTGTTCGGCCAGGACGCAAAAATAGTCTCAGCGGTGGGCGGGCGGAGTTTGTTGGCGGAGCAAATAAAGAGCGCCGTTTTCATCGCTTAAGGAATAACACCTATTTCCAATTTTTAAGCCAGGGCCGTTCCACAAGGTTTTTCACCCGCCTGCGGGCCATCGCTTTGGCGCGATGCATGTCATGTTCGTCTGAGACGGCCAGGCGCTTTTCGAGTGCTTCAATTCGTGCAACACATTCCTGCAGTGCGCGAGCCACATCATCATGGTCCTCGGTATCATGGTCCTCGGTTTCAGAATCAATGGCGGCTTCCAGATGCTCTGCATAGGCGAAGATAGCCTCCGCAAGAAAGTCTGAAAGTTTCATATCCTGCTTTTTAGCCGCCGCCTCGGCCGCCTCGCGGACCTGATTGGAAACCCCCTTGATCCACCACGAACTGATCGCGTCTTTACTATCTTCGGCGACGTGCATCCGGTTTTTCATATCATTTTCTCGAATCGTTTCCGAAGCGCTGATCTTATTTTTTGCCAGCATAATCATGCTCCTAATCCTGATTGCCTACCCTAAAACCTTGCCGAGTTGCATCCTTACGGAATGCCATTTGCAAATCATCAAATGCAAATACCGTGCCAAGCGGGTTAACCTAAGCTGTTAAGCCGGTGACGGTGGTTAACAGGATCGGGACGAAATCCGAGATGTAAAACCAGCCGACGATTTTATGGCCAAATACGGTTAATCCGTCGAGAAATGTAAAATCGACCGACACTGAAATATTAACGTGGCGGTCACGAAATTGGCGGCAAATTTCTTTAATATACCCCGACTCATTGAGAAAGCGAAATTAACGCTTGCTGGGCCCATTGAAAAGGATTCTTGTTG
>JAQBTY010000373.1 GCA_027624735.1 Pseudomonadota bacterium
CCTACGCCCTCAAGCTTAAACTCCGGGGGAGAAGATGTCTCATCATCATTGGCACAGAGGGGTATCGCAGCTCTGATCTTCTACGGGATCAGGGGATACATGCTGCCATAATCCGAAAAAAATTTTAGGAAACGAAGCGAAAAGCTCCGATATCCAGACCGGGAAAATCGGGAACAAAGCAGGAAAAATTGAAATGTCTTTCATAGAATACGGCTCTCTCGTACGGGATTTCATCATAGATTTTACGTCCCTGTATTTCTTTGCCTACGTAATTCTCTACCGTAAATTTCGCAATAAAGAACTTTTCGTCACCTTTTCCTTGTTCAATATTTTCATGCTTATCGTGATCATGGCGATCACCCGGACCAGCTTTAATATGGCGATCGGCTTTGGCCTTTTTGCGCTTCTGTCGATGGTCCAGCTACGCAGCACGACGTTCACCAAAGCCGAAATGGCCTATCTTTTCGGGGGCGTAGCGCTGGCGGTCATCAACGGCGCCGGCATACCCGATTTGTCGTTCGTCCTGACCTGCAATTTAGTCATCATTGGATGCGCCTGGATAATCAGCACCTGGTCCATCGACCATTCGGCCGCCATTATCGACGTGGATAACATCAAGAAAATGGCGGTTGTTCTCGATCAGATCGATGAATCGAGCCTGAAGAATCGCGCGTTCATGAAACGCAAACTCGTGACGCTGTTCAGTCTCGACGTCTTATCGTACGAGATCAAGAAAATAGACTATGTGCGAGACGTCATGGAGCTCCAGATCGTCTATCAAATCGCCGACGAGGAAACGTCTCCGGTTCCAGATTCTGACAGAGAATATTCTCAATCCTCCATCAGCGAGTTTCCCGCCAAACATGCCGCCGCAGCGGGAGAATAAGAGATGGATTATGCAACAGCCCTCTGCTCGAACAAATACGCCGCGGCGGTCCTGATATCGGCGGGCGCCATGGAGGCGGGCAGGCAGGAAAATTCCCGGCGTTCGAAAAACAAGACGGCCGCTTCGGACGGGACCCTTGCGGAACTCATCCGGGGTTTCACGCCGATTTCACTGGAAGACACCAACAAGCTGGCGCGCATGCTCAAGCGCGTCGACAACAAATATGTCCTGCAAAGAGAAGAACTCCGGGGCATTCTGGCGGCGTTGCGGAATGAATTCGCCATCCTGAACATCGATGGCGTGACCGAATTCAGATACAGTTCATGCTATTTCGACGATAATTTCCAAAGTTACCACGACCACCATCAGGGCAGGCGTCTGAGATACAAAATCCGGGCGCGGCATTACATCGATAGCGGTGACATATTTTTTGAGGTGAAGCTCAAGGATAAGCGGGGACAAACGAACAAGGAACGAATTCGCTGTCAAACTTTTGATGCACAAAAGCCCAGCGAGAAAAGCCTGGCCATGCTGAAGAAGTTTTACCGTAGAATGTACAATAAGGAGTTTTTACCGGATATAGAGCCTGCCTTAATTGTGAACTGCAAAAGATGCACGCTGGTTTCCTTGCGGGGCGGCGAGCGCATCACCATCGATTATTGCCTCAGCTTCGACCCCCTCACGGGATCGCCTGTCAATATCGGCAATGACTTCATCATAGTCGAAACAAAATCCGCGGACGGCAAGGGCCTCGCCGATGTCTTGCTGAAGAAAACCGGCATCAGGCAGGCCTCGAAATTGTCGAAATATTGCATCGGGGCGATCCTGACCGGACGCGTCACCAGGTACAACAATTTCCGGGCTGGTCTAAAACGGGTTATGGAAAATGTTGTTGCCTGACAACCTTATGCCTTTGGAAAACAGCGCCTCTTTGGCCGGGAAAAACAGATGAGAATTAGAGATATTGTGATACTTACCCTGGCAATCCTGATCGGATCGGGCTGGGTTATCTTCTCCGGCAAGGACGGCTTTAAGGCCACCAACGGGATGATTGTCGCCCGCAGCATATCCATCGTGTCCACGATCGAGGGACGTGTGGAAATCACCAGTTCGGAGGTGGGCGCAAAGGTGGCGAAAAATGCGCTCCTGGCGTCTATCAGAAATCACCGCATCGATCTCACCCGGTCGGCGGAACTGCAGAGCCGCCTCACCCTGCTGCAAAGCGAAATCCTCAATGCCCGGCAGGTCCATGACGGGTTGACCGAATTACACAAGAAATTTGAAAAACGCCGGACATCCCTTCTGGCATGGCGCCTGGAAGACCTTCGCCTTCAGCAGTCTGTGCTCACACATGCGGTAAATGCCGCCATCGAACGGAACCGCTTGAAATCGAAAGAAGTTGGGCGAACACAGATGCTTTTTCAGAAGGCCCACGTCAGCAATGTCAATCTGGACACCGTCAAGGCGGAAGCCGCCATTGCGCAAACCAAGCTCGAATCGGCCAAAGCGAAACTCGCGAGGGCCGAGCTGCTGATGCGGACGGCCACCGCTAACGACACCATTATTTTTGAAGATGGCGAAACCAGCTATTGGGACAAAACCATCGATATTCTGAATTTGCGTCTTTTCGACAATGCCGCCAAGCTGATGACGCTCCGCGCGCAACTGGACGAGGTTCAGGCTCAGCTGGACGTGGAAAACGAACGCATGAGAACCAATTTCGTCGAAGAACATCGGGCGCCCTTCGACGGCATCGTCAATGCCGTATTCGTCACCAGGGGAGCCCGGGTGAATTCCGGCACGCCGCTTTTCCAGGTTCTGGATTGTTCCCGCCCCATAGCCATCGTTCCCATTCCCGAGCACCGCTTCAGCGAATTCTCCGTCGGCCAGAAAGTAACGGTCTATCCGATCGATTCGGAGCAGGCCATCCAGGGGACAATCAAGCTCCTGAGCAGCGGCCCCTTGCTCGGCCGCGACACGACCATCAGTGTTCAGCAGGATATGACACTAACAGGTGCCAGAGCCATCGTAGGGTTCGATGGACAGAATCAGTCGCGCGCGCTCGGATCCTGCGACTCAGCCCGCAAGGCGGTCGTCACCATTCACACAAAATCCCTGTTCGATACAATGGCCGCCTGGTTTTACGAAAATTTCCCTAAGACGGTTTTCAACGGCAACGACAATCAATCGATTCCCGCTTCATGAAGACCAGTCTGGGCGGCACGCGATTTGGCGATGACCTGATCTAAAGCACTATCGGACCTGAAGCTCATTGAGCCGTCCACGGCACCGCCCACGATCGATGCTCGTATCCGGCGGCAAATGTCTGGTTGGTCGAAGCCGGGTTCCGGTTGACAAAGGGCCTGCCCCACAGCGGATGCGTCATGGAGCGCACCTCGTGGTCTATCTCGAACAAGTCTTCACCGCTGTCAGGGTCGACGATCTTTACGAAGCGGTATTGATGCTGGTTGCTTTCCTGGCTTATCAGACCACGCTCTTTCAACCGGTTGTACGGGCCCGAAAAATCGGTGACATAAATTTGGATGTGGTGTTCGTCGAAAGGCGCCAGCGGCGCGTCGGTTTCGCGGAAAACCAGCTCCTGACGAAAGCCCGCCTGGATGATGGCCGACCGCGCGCCATCCCAGTCGTCGATCCTGGACGGTGCGCCGAGGATATGGTCATAGAACCGGGCAATTCCGTCGCTGGCGCCGGTTGGGACGTCAAACTGGACATAGGGCATTCCCAACCCCATGGGATCGAATTTTCCCCCCGCTTCATGGCAGCGGAACCGGTTGCCCCACGGGCAGGTAACCTCGACCAAATCGTTGCCGTTGGGCGCGACAAAATCGAATTTGGTATCTTCCAGCGGTTCACGAACGCTTTCCAGCCGATCGACCAGCGCATCGAGATTGGGCATCACAAGACCGATACGGCCCCGCAGCACCTGCGGCTCGCGGGTCGGTAAATGAAACTGGCTTCGCCCGACATTGATCCACATATTCGTGACGCCGACCTGCAGATAGGGATCGCGTGTCAGACCCAGCCCGGACACATAGAAAAGCGTCGCCAGGCGCTGATCGCCGACCTGCACATTGACATGCTCCAGACCGACAATATTTCCCATATCCTCGGTCGATCGATCAAAATTCTCTCTCATTCAATTGCCTCTGAAATAGCCTGATTTGTGTTTAAACTAGGAATGCTCCCCGATATTGCCTCCTGTTCCTACTAAAAATCAAATCCGAACATGGGCAAATCGATTGCAGAACACTTGGCTGAAGCCGATACAGGGTGGCAAAAAGGCAGATGCACCCAATGGGTGAGCTATGACCGACGACCAACCTCTCACTGTCAACGGCGGAGTAAAATTAGACCACTTGGGCGGAGCAAAACCAGACCACTTGGTGTGATGCGGT
>JAQBTY010000374.1 GCA_027624735.1 Pseudomonadota bacterium
CCCTTCCAGTACGACCACCCGGTCGTCGTTTCTCAGCGACCAATCGAGCTGTCCCCGGCCCACATCAACCGCGTAAACACGCCGCGCGCCGGCCTGGAGCAGTACATCGGTGAACCCGCCGGTCGATGCCCCGACATCCAGACAGTCACGGTCCTTCGCATCGATTGAAAAATGCGACAACCCATGAGAAAGCTTCACGCCGCCGCGCGAAACCCATTCGTGTTCATCCTGCCGAACCGTTAAAGGGATGTCGACCGGTGTCGGCTGTCCGGGTTTTTCCAGACGGCGTTCCCCGTGATAGACCCGGCCGGCAATGACGAGAGCCTGGGCCTTTGTCTTTGAGTCGACGAGCCCGCGTTCAACCAATAAAGTGTCCAGACGGCGCTTATCCGCCATTGCTCAAAGCCCGGTCGGGAGCGGATGCGAAATCGGGCATCTAGGCCCGCACGGGTGTCTCCGCGATCTCCCGGCCAAGGGCGGACAAGGCTGTTCTGACGATGTCGGCGGCCGTAAGCCCGGCGAGTTCGTACTGCTTGGCCGGCGACTCATGGTCGATGAAGAAATCCGGGAAACACATCGGGCGGAACTTCAAGCCATTGTCGAGCAGTCCCTGCAATGCCATGTAATGCATCACCTGGGTGGCAAATCCGCCAATTGATCCTTCTTCGATGGTGATCAGAACTTCATGTTCATTGGCCAGTTGCCGTACAAGCGCCTGATCGATCGGTTTTGCAAATCGTGCGTCGGCGACTGTCGTCGACAATCCCCGTGCGGCGAGATCGTCGGCGGCCTTCATGCATTCTTCCAGACGCGGACCGTAAGAAAGCAGAGCGACTTTCGTCCCTTCGCGCACCACGCGCCCCTTGCCGATCTCAAGAATTTCCCCTTTGGCGGGCATCTCCACGCCAAATCCATTTCCGCGCGGATAGCGCAGCGCGGACGGCCGGTCATCAATGGCGACAGCGGTCGCCACCATATGAACGAGTTCCGCCTCGTCGGCCGCCGCCATCATGACGATACCGGGCAAACAGCCAAGATAGGCAATATCGAAGGAACCCTGATGGGTTACACCGTCCGCGCCCACCATGCCGGCGCGGTCCATCGCGAAACGAACAGGCAGGCTTTGAATCGCAACGTCATGAACGATGGAATCGTAAGCTCGCTGAAGAAAGGTGGAATAGATCGCCGCAAACGGTTTGAACCCTTCCGCCGCCAGACCAGCGGCAAAGGTCACGGCATGCTGTTCAGCGATGCCCACGTCGAAACACCGGTCGGGATAGGTATCGCCAAATAAATCCAGCCCGGTGCCGGACGGCATCGCGCCGGTAATGGCGACAATCTTTTCATCCTTTTCGGCTTCCGCCATAAGCGACTGAGCAAATACCTTCGTGTAGCTCGGCGGACCTTGCGGCGCCGTAGCCTGCGCGCCGGTCACGACATCGAATTTGCCAACGCCATGATATTTATCCTTGGCCGCCTCGGCCGGCGGATATCCTCCGCCCTTCTTGGTCACCACATGAACCAGAACAGGCCCGGGCTCCTCCGAATCACGGACATTCTTCAGAACCGGCAGCAAATGGTCGAGATTATGCCCGTCGATCGGGCCCACATAATAGAAACCAAGTTCTTCGAACATGGTGCCGCCGGTTACCAGTCCGCGCGCATATTCTTCCGCGCGCGCGGCGGCTGTTTCCAGGGGCCGCGGAAATTTTTTCGCCAGATCCCGCATCAGATGCCGTAACGACCGGTAAGTCCGGGACGAAACCAGCTTGGAAAGATACGCGCTCATGGCCCCGACCGGCGGCGCAATGGACATATCGTTATCGTTCAGAACGACCAGAAGACGCGATGCCATGGAGCCTGCATTATTCATCGCCTCATACGCCATGCCCGCGGTCATGGAGCCGTCGCCGATCACGGCGATCGAGTTGTTCGTGCCACCGCTCAGATCGCGGGCAACCGCAAAACCCAGCGCCGCGGAAATTGAGGTAGCGGCATGAGCGGCGCCGAACGGGTCGTATTCGCTTTCACTGCGCTTGGTAAAACCGGAAAGACCGTCGCCCTGACGCAGAGTCCGAATACGGTCCCGCCTGCCGGTCAAAATTTTATGGGGATACGCCTGATGGCCGACATCCCAAACCAGCCGGTCGTCCGGCGTGTTGAAAACGTAATGCAGCGCAACGGTCAACTCGACAACGCCTAAACTCGCCCCTAGGTGCCCGCCCGTCGTGGATACCGCATCGATTGTTTCCGCGCGCACTTCATCGGCGAGTTGCCGCAACTGTTTGGGCTCGAGCTTGCGCAGATCCGCCGGTAGATTGATGGTATCGAGTAACGGCGTTTCGGGTTTACTGGTCACATTATTCTCCTTAAGTCCGCCGCTCGATGACGAACGTTGCTATAGCACGCAAATGCTCTGCCTTCTCGCCAAATACATCCAAATGGGAAACCGCCTGATGGGCAAGAAGGTGGGCACGGCGTTTAGCCTCTTCCACACCAAGCAAGGAAACAAAGGTGGCCTTACCCGCCGCCGCATCCTTTTGTGTCGCTTTTCCTAAATCCTTCGCGCTTCCCAGTTCATCCAGAAGATCATCGACAATCTGGAACGCAAGCCCAAGGTCATGCGCGTAGCGATGCAACGCAAGGCGTTTTTCCTCGGGCGCGCCGCCCAAAATCGCGCCGGCCTCACAGGAGAAACCGATCAACGCACCGGTCTTCAGCCGCTGAATACGCGTAATCATCGCAAAGTCGGCGTCTGTATGTTCGGCCAGAAGATCAATCATCTGGCCGCCGACCATCCCGTGGCCACCCGCCGCACGTGCCAATCCACCCACTAAATTGCTGCGAACGTCTCCATCCGGATGGGTCGCGGGGGACGACAGAACTTCAAAGGCAAGCGTCAATAAGGCGTCCCCAGCGAGAATGGCGGTCGCTTCATCGAACGCAATATGACAGGACGGCTGCCCCCGACGTAAATCGTCATCGTCCATCGCGGGTAAATCATCGTGGACCAGCGAATAGCAATGGACCAGTTCTATGGCCGCACCAACGCGCAACGACTGGGAATCAGGCGCGCCACATAGCCGCCCCGAAGCCAAAGCCAGAAAAGGACGCAAACGCTTACCGCTTCCCAGGGATGAATAGCGCATCGCTTCAAACACGCGCGACTCGGGTCCTTCCGGCGACGTCAGAATTTGGTCCAACACCTCATCAACCGCCGCCGCGCCCTCAGACAGAGCATTCTCCAGCGGAACTATGCGTTCTGCCTCACTCAAAATCCGCCGGCTCCAGTTTTTCCGCGCCCGCCGCGTTCAGGTTTATCTTTTCCACGCGAGCCTTCGCCTCCGTCAGTTTCTTTTCGCAATGCTTCTTGAGTTCGGCACCACGCTCATACGCACCAATGGCGTCCTCGAGGCTGCTCTTCCCGGTCTCCAGCTGGCGAACGATTTCTTCTAATTCAGATAAGGCCGCTTCAAACGAAAGAGCAGCAACACTTGGCGATTTCCCGCTGTTAGCCATGAAACGAGGACCTTTGGACTTCCGATTGTTAAAGTTTAGTGATGCCGCCTCCACAGGGCAAGGTGCGAGGCAACCGGATCAAGTTATGCCTTTATCGTTAGGCGGGCCGACAATCAAATTAGAAATTAGCTTTTGTTATCCGCGCACCAGCTCCGAGAGATGTGCCGAGACGCTTGAAGACAGCGCCTCCAGATCGTACCCGCCCTCAAGAGAAGACACTAGTTTCCCGTCACAATATTCACCAGCAATATCAACAATTTTACGGGTAATCCAAGCAAAATCCTCCTCTTCAAGGCGAATTGATGCCAACGGGTCACGCGCATGCGCATCGAATCCAGCGGAAATCAGGATCAACCCCGGTGCGAAAGCCTCAAGCGCCGGGAGAATTTTTCGTTCAATGCCCTTTCTGAACTCCGCCGAACCCGACGAAGAACTCAACGGCACATTGTAGATGTTTCCCTGGCCGCATTCGTCCTCGGCCCCTGTTCCAGGGTAAAATGGGTACTCATGCGATGACGCGAACAGGACCGACGGATCGGACCAAAAAGCAGCTTGTGTACCGTTGCCATGATGAACGTCGAAATCGACAATCGCGACGCGGTCGACTTTATGCACAGCGCGCGCGTGCGCGGCAGCGATCGCGACGTTGTTGAACAGACAAAATCCCATCCCACGGCCTGGTTCGGCATGATGGCCCGGCGGACGCACGGCGCAGAAGGCGTTTGTTGTCTCCCCCGCCATAACC
>JAQBTY010000375.1 GCA_027624735.1 Pseudomonadota bacterium
ACCCCCAAAAGGACGTTCAACCGCAGTTACCACATATAGACGAGCCTGAGTTAACGGGATAAGCCACTTATGAAGCGAGAGTGTTTCTTGATTTGGCGTATTTGGTTTCATTTATACAGTGAATTTTTTTTCAAGGAGAGTTTGATGAAGACGACTATTCTATTAGGCGCGGCAGGATTAGCGATGACGGTGATGCTGGCGCATCCGGCGGCGGCCGCGGACACAGATGGGCTGGCCAAAATGTACACGGGCAGGACTGTCACAATTATTTATGGCTATGGTACGGGCGGAACATACGGCAAGACTTCGCTCGTGTTGAGCCGTCACATGGGAGATTTCCTTCCTGGCAAACCCAATGTCATCACCCAGTCGATGCCGGGCGCCGGCGGACTGAAAATGGCCAATTACGCCTACAATGTGATGCCGAAGGCCGGTTTCAATTTCCTGGTGCCGCCAGACATGTCCATGGTGTCGCAACTTCTGAGGCCGGCAAAGGTCAAGTATGATTCCAAAAACTTCACCTGGCTTGGCAGGGTGTTCGGCTCTAACAATGTGCTGGCCATTCGCCGTGATGCGGGGATATTCAGTGTCGAGGACGCCAGGAACAAACAGGGGCTGATGGCGTCTACCGGCAAGGGATCGCCGACCTTCATCGTCACCGCCCTGGCAAACGGATTGCTCGGCACCAAGTTCAAGATCGTCGAGGGTTACAAGGGCTCGCACCGCGCCAAACTGTCGGTCGAGCAGGGAGAGACCCAGGGCATTTCGCTGGCCTGGGCATCGTGGAAGAGCGACCGGGCAAGCTGGTTCGCCGGCGGTGATAAATCCTATCTTGTCCCGCTGCTGCAGAGCGGATTTGAACGGGCCGAGGATTTGCCAAATGTTCCTTTGATCCACGATTTATTGAGCGATCCGGACGCCAAGGCGGCTGCCGCTCTGATCGCGACTTCTTCTCTGTTCGGACGCGGTCTTGCGTTGCCGCCAGGGGTTCCCAACAAGCTCATCGAGCCGTTGCGCGAAGCCTTCTGGAAGACGGTTAAATCCGATGCCTTCCTGGCAGACGTGAAGCGCACCAAGCTGGACTATACCCCTCTCAAGGGAGCGGATATCCAGAAGAAAGTAAACGAAGTCCTCAACATGTCGCCAACGGCGGTCGCCCTGGCGCGCAAGGCCATCTTCGGCAAGTAATACCGAGGGTCGTTGATATTCACCGGTCTCGACACCGCAAATTTACGGGACGGACAGGTCGAGGAAGACAAGGAGCGGCGGTTTCCCGGTGTTTCGGTGGGACCGCCGTTTTCTTTTGGAGTGGATAAAGACAGCCGCGCGGGATGATGACCCGATCGTTATTCTTTTCGCGCCGCCCTGTGGGCCGCCAGCGCCGCCGGGGTGTCGAGATCGGCAAGGATGGCATCGTCATCCATGGCGATTTCGAGCAGGCAATCCTCGTTGTCGCCGATCAGGTGGCGGGCGCCGACATCGCCGGAGACATCCGACATGGCGGCGAAAAACCGGCGGTGCCAAAGGACTGGATTGCCGCGCTTGCCCTTGAAAGTGGGCACGATGATGGCATGCCCCGCCGCCGGGTCGAAGGCGTCGATAAGCCGGTTGATGTGGTTCGCGCTGACGCTCGGCATATCGCCAAGACAGACCACCGCGCCATCGTATTCAGGGTCGAGCAGGGAAAGCCCCGCGCGCAAGGACGTGCTCAAGCCGTCGGCGAAATCGGGGTTGTGAATAAACCGGACGTCACGGTCGGCGAGCGCTTCTTCCAGGAGGCCGGGTTCGTGACCGGTGACAATTATCACGGGTGATGCGCCAGACGCGACGGCGGCATCCACCACATGCGCCGTCATCGGTTTTCCGCCAATGTCGGCCAGGAGTTTATTGACGGAGCCCATGCGGCGGGACTGGCCGGCCGCCAGCACGATTGCCGCCACTTTGTGAGAGCCGGCGGCTCTCCGGGGCGGTTTATCGGAAACTGAAATTTTGGCGCGTGGCATGGGCCTTCCCGGTATTTCCTTCAATAGACCGCCAACACCCATCCGCATCAAATCCTCACCCGTGACAACGATATCGGCGACCAGACGTTGGAGCACCCAGTCGAAGCCGTGCAGGCGTGGCGAGCGGGCGGAACCTGGCAGGCCCAGTATATGCATGTCGCCAATTCGGCCAAGCATCATGAGATTACCCGGGTCGACCGGCATCCCGAAATGATCGATCGTGCCACCACATGACGCTACCGCCGCGGGGATGATGTCACGGCGATCCGCGATGGCGGACGCGCCAAGGGCGAGGGCGATATGGCAGCCGGATTCCTGCAGTGTGCGCAAGCCTTTCGCCACATCATCGGCGGTGTGAGGGATGCGGATATCGTCGACGAACTCACAGCCAAGCGACAAAACGCGGGCCCGCGTGACGGCGGTTGCCTTATCGAATATCTGTTCGCGATGGGTGGGGAAGAAGGTCTGCACCAGACCGATCTTTTTAGCCTTGAAGGGCGCGATGCTGACAAGCGGTACGCTGTCCCTCGCGATTTTTTCGCACCGCTCGACCGTCTGCTTCGCCACCCCGAAGGTGATGATCTTGGCGGTCGCGACGATGTCGCCTTTTTCCACGGCTGCGTAGGGGACAAGGGTGGCGAGGGTAACGGTTTCATCAACGAGATTGAGCGCATCGATACGGCTGGGATCGAGTGTTACAAGGCCCCGACCGGCGGCAAGGACATTGCAGCGGCCGGTTCTGGCCACGCTGATTGTTGTATGGCTACCGGCGGCTACCTGGGCGATTTTCTCGGCGGCGGCGTTTTCGTCGAAATCCTCCGGGTCGAGCCGGACACCTGTTATGGAACGAACGCCCGCCTTGATCAGCGCATCGGTTTCAGCGCCGGTCAGCACACTCCCTTTTTTCAGGAGCATGTCGCCAACGCGTTGCGAGTGGGCCAGGATAATGCCTGCCGCCTGGTCGACCGGAAAGTCGCCGAATTTCACGCCGCTGCCTTCTGCTCCTTCGCATGCAGGACCGCGGTCACCTGGGCGAGGATGGAGACGGCGATTTCCGCGGGCGAAACGGCGCCGACGCTAAGGCCGACGGGGCCGTGTATGCGGCTTGTTTCGGCGGCGCTAAATCCTTGTTCGGTGAGCCTTTCCACGCGTCCGGCATGGGTTTTCCGGCTACCCAGCGACCCGATATAAAACGCCGGAGAGCGGATCGCGACGCCTAACGCGGGATCGTCCAGCTTGGGGTCGTGTGTCAGGGTCACCACGGCGGTACGCCGATCCAGATCGAGGCTTTTCAACCCGTCATCGGGCCATTCGTCGACGATGCTAATGCCGGGGAATCGTTCGGCCGTCGCAAACGACTGCCTTGGATCGACAACGGTAACGTCATAGCCGGCGACCGCTGCCATGCGCGATAGCGGTTGCGCGATATGGACCGCGCCGACCAGGATCATGCGGAGCGGCGGATTATAGACGTGGAAGAAAATGTCACCGCTTGGAAGCGAAACCATTTTGCTTTTGTCGTCCCGCATCGCGTCGCGTGCGGCGGTAACCACATCGGGCTGAGACGCCAGGGCGCCGGTTGCATCGTCAAGATAGATCAGGGCCTGATCGCCGGTCGACATATCCGTGGCCAGCGCAACGGCGGTTTTGGTTTCCTGGTCTTTTAAAAGTTTCTTCAGCGTATCTGATTTCATCAGTCCAGTGCCTCGACAAAAATTTTAACCTGTCCACCGCAGGCTAGACCCACTTCCCAGGCCAATTCATTGGTGATGCCGTAATCGAGGAGCTTGGGAACTTTGGTTTTCATTACCTCAAGCGCTTCTGTCACCACGGCGCCTTCGATACAGCCGCCCGAGACCGAGCCGACGAAAGTACCGTCGTCTGAAACAGCAAGCTGGCTGCCGGAGGGGCGGGGCGACGAACCCCAGCTGCTGACAACGGTAGCCAGGGCAACATTCTTGCCGGCCTCGCGCCATTTCGCGGCTTCCTTAAGAACATGTTCGTCCGATACGGTCGTTACATCGCTTGCAGCCATTCTGACATTCCCTCCTGTCGGCGTATGAGCTGAGAGTTTAGCGCCTCTATCAGCTCGGTCAGACTCTCTAAATTGTGCACCGGGCGGAATTCGTCAACATGCGGCAAAATAGCCCGAATACCCTGCGATTTGGGCTCAAACCCGTCAAACCGCAATAGGGGGTTGAGCCAGATCAGGCGGCGGCAGGATTTGTGAAGCCGTTCCATCTCGATATT
>JAQBTY010000376.1 GCA_027624735.1 Pseudomonadota bacterium
CGCAAGAACTTTTTCTAAATATGGTGCCGATAGGGCGTGGTCGGACTATTTATGGGGTGGGTTGAGTAGTTACCTATTTTCTATAACCGAAACGCATTTTCGCGGAGAGAGAGCATGAAATACCGGCGGCTTGGAAATTGTACGGACGATGTATCCGCTATCGGTCTTGGCGGCATGGCGATGACCAGTATCTATGGCCCCGCCGATGAAAGCGAGGCGATTGCGACCGTCCATGCGGCGCTGGATGCGGGACAGAACTTCATCGACACCTCGGATGCCTACGCCGGTGGCAAGAACGAGGAAATGTTTTCCATCGTTCTCAAGGAGCGCCGCTCGGACGTGTTCCTCGCCACCAAGTTCGGTAATCTCGGCGGCAGCGCCGACGGTAGGCCGGAATACGTCGCCGAGGCCTGCGACAAAAGTCTGCAAAGGCTCGGTATCGATGTCATCGACATGTATTTCCAGCATCGGGTGGATTCCGACGTGCCCATCGAAGATACGGTCGGCGCCATGTCGAAGCTGGTGGAGGCCGGCAAGGTACGCTGGCTCGGTCTGTCCGAAGCCGGTCCCGATACCATCCGCCGGGCGCACGCAACCCACCCGATTTCCGCGCTGCAGACCGAATATTCCCTGTGGACGCGTTTCGTCGAAGACGACTACCTGCCGCTTTTGCGGGAGCTCAATATAGGGTTCGTTGCCTATTCCCCGCTCGGGCGCGGCATGCTGACCGGAACGCTGGACGGGTTCGCCAGCTTGTCCGAGAACGACCGGCGCAAGGATCACCCGCGCTTCAAGGAAGAAAATATCGATAACAATGTGGGGGTCATCCAGCCGCTCAAGGATATCGCTACGGAAAAGGGCGTTAGCCCGTCGCAGCTCGCCATCGCCTGGCTGCTGCACCAGGGCGACGACATCGTGCCGATCCCCGGGACCAAGCGCCGTACCCATCTGGCGGAAAACATGGCGGCGGTGGATATTTCGCTCTCCGCCGATGACGTCGCCCGCATCGGCGCCGCCGTCAAACCGGACGCGGTATCGGGCACCCGTTATCCGGAAAAACAGCTCGGTGGGTTGGGGATCTGATTACAGGCCGCTTGAATCTATCCGCACCGGCATTTCTAAAAATCGCCGCATGACATGCCAGAACCGCGCCCGGTTGACGCCCAGGTGCGAGACATGCGCCTGGCCGGCGATGATGGCGAATTGTTTGTTCCTGTTGGGCAGCAGGTTGAAATAATTCAACAAATCTTCTTCGGTGGCGACGCCGTCATGTTCGCCCCGGATGATTAGGACCGGGCACCGCACTTTTGTTGGGTCACAGACCGGCAGATTTGCGCACATATCCACGTACGTCCCAGTTGGAACGGCATTGCATATGGCCAACTCGGTATCGGCAACGGCCTCGGCGACACCGTCTTCGGACGTTCCCGGCAGGTCGCGGGTGAAGATCGACAGGAAGAACGGCTTGTCGACGGTGCGCATGTTGCTGGCCGTCCAGATATCCATCTTCTTGGCCCGTTCGATCAGGGTGGGTGCGTCCTTCCCGGTCCACACGAAGGCGTCCAGCACCAGATTGTTGACGTGATCAGGATATTGCTCCGCGAAGGCGGCGGCGCGCAGCGCGCCCGATGACGAACCGTAATACGCCAGGCTCGATTGCCCGGTCTCGCGCATGACGATTTCGAGACCGGCCTTGAGATCGCGCACCCCTTCGGCGATGGGGGAATTACCCTCGGTGCTGTCCGACCGCCCGTAGCCTTCATGGTCCAGCGTCCACACGTCGTAGCCGTATTCGGCGAATTTTTCCATCAATGAATAATCGGTCTTGCCCGGCACGTGCAGATCGAAACCCGTGGGACCGGAAAACGATGATCCGTGCACCAGGAACAGGATCGGCTTCGGCGTCTCACCCGCCGCCGGCGCGCCCAGCCGTTTGCGAAACATGTAAAGTTTCACATCCCCCTTATGCGCCCAATATTCCTGGCTCCACATGTCAGTCATTGACTGCCCTCACAAATTCGCGTTGTCGATACGGGGCGGGATCGAGAGAAAACTATCGAGGGCGTGCCAGAAGCGCCGGCGGTTGATGCCGATGGTGGTGTTATGGGCTTGGCCGGTGACCATCACCAGCTGTTTGTCCTTGTTGGGAAGGGCGGTGAAGAAGCCCAGCACGTCTTCATCGGTGGCGATGCCGTCGTGGTCGCCGCGGAAGATCATCACCGGGCAAGCGATCTTGAGCGGATCGACCACCGGCAAATTGACGCACATGTCGATGTAGGTCCCGTTGGGAACGCTGCCGCCGCCATTGGCCATTTCAGCCGCCGCGGCGGCCGCGGGAAGTTCGGCGACGGTCAGACCTTCCACATCGCGGGTGAAAATAGCCTGATAGGCGGCTTCATCCACGACACGGCGATTGGTCGCCCGCCACTCATCTATTTTCTCGGCGCGCTTCTTTAGCGTGGGAGAGCCTTCGCCGGTCCACACCAGGGCCGCCAGCACTAGCCGTTCGACCCGGTCGGGGCAGGCATTGGCGAAGGCGCCGGCGCGTAGCGCGCCCGAGGACGAACCGAAGAACGAGAAGGCGCCGCGGCCGGTCGCCGCTTCGACGACCGGGGCCGCGGCTTTCAGATCCTCCACCCCGTCGGCGATATAGGAAAAGCCGTCCGTATGGGTCGACCGGCCATAGCCTTCATGGTCCATGGTCCAGACGTCGTACCCGAGACCGGCGAAGGTTTTCATCAGCGAGTAATCGCCCTTGCCGGGGATGTCGAGATCATAGGCCGTGCGCGCCGCAAAGGACGATCCGTGAACCAGGAACAGCACCGGCTTGTCGGGTGAGGCCGCGCGGGCCTTGGGTGAATAGCGGCGGTACAGGAACAGATCGATGTCGCCGCGCTTGGCCCAATGTTCCTCGCCGACGATATCGCCGGGGTTGACCGGCATGTGAATAATCTGGTCGCTCATGGTTTTATCATCCCTTATTGTTGTCGGCTATAACATGAAAGAATGGTGGCCGATTTGTCTCGGCGCCAAACTAAGACCGGAACCGCCCCGCTTCAACCGCAACTTGGGCAAAATACGAAATTCAGGGCCGGGGAAAGGCATAACATGACTGCATCAGGAAAAATCGATCTGCCACTTCAGGTATTAAGCACCGGCGCCCCGAAAGGCGGCGTGTCGGGATGTTCCGCAGTCTTCCAGGAACAGACCGGACGGGAGGTGATCGTCACCTTTGTCACCGCACCGGTTCTCCGCGATCTGGTCGAGGCCGGCAGCGCAGAGGCCGATGTCATCGTGGCGCCGCTCACCCGCATGGACGCGTTCGAGGCGGCCCGAAATGTGCTGCCCGGTATCCGGACAATCCTGGGATCGGTAAAGGCGGGGGTGGTTGTCAGGAAAGGGGCGCCGGAACCGGATATTTCATCGGCGGAGTCGCTCAAGGCCGCGATCCTGGCGGCGGAGTCGATTGTCTATAACGTCGCGACCAGCGGCCAGTATATTGTTCAGATGATGGAAAAGCTGGGTGTCGCCGACGCCATAAAGGACAAGGTCGTGACAGTGCCGAACGGGGCCGGGGTGATGACGCATCTTGCCGACAGTCTTGTCGCCAATGAGATCGGTTTTGGCCAACTGACCGAGATCCGCGTTCACGAAGACCGCGGGCTCAATGTGAAGCTCGTTGGCGCCCTGCCGGCAGGTGTGGAAAATGTGACGACCTATTGCGCCGGAATTTTCGCGAAGGCCGATGATCCGGACGCCGCGAAGGATTTGGTCGCCTTCATGGCCAGCCCCGAAGGCCAGGCACTCTGCCGCGCCAGCGGGCTGGAGCCTTAGGCGACCCTGGAGTTTTTTATAGCGTGAGGGGGTTAAGTCGACCCAGCCATGAGGCGCTTGACGCGGCAAGCCCCCACCTCACCCCAACCCTCTCCCCCCCAACGGGGCAGAGAGGGAGTCAGCTGAGTTCATGCCATGTCGTCCCCCTCCGCCCTTCAGGGGGGAGGGGCCAGGGGAGGTGGGCCTTTGCCGCATGATTCGATTTAAAGCGATTGCGCATTAACGCTCGAACTCCACGATATCCAGCCCGCCGAACCGGTCGACCAGATAGATCAGGCCCCGGTCATCCACATCGACGTCGTTGGTCTGGGGCGCGCGCCGGCCCGGGGCGGGTTCGGGTATGTACCAGCCAACCTCGCGGGGTGACGACGGGTCCGCGATATCGACAATGCGCAAGCCGCCGCTGAACCAGG
>JAQBTY010000377.1 GCA_027624735.1 Pseudomonadota bacterium
TGCCGCAGCCGCTGGTCGATCGCTCGGTGGCCGATCTGCGCGCCTATATAGAAGGCGCCGACCCGGTCAGCAAGCGGCCGTTCATGCAGGAAATCCTCGAAGGGCTGTCGAGCCCGCTGACCAAGGAGGACCAGACCGGGGTGTCGTTCGAACGTTCCACGCCGCGTCTGCTTGCGCCGGATACCGAAGACAATCTGCAGCAGCTGTTCATCGACAATCACTGGACCGATTTTATGCCGGTGACCCTGCCGACGGTGGAGCGTGTCGACAGAATGCTCGCCGGCACCAGCCATGCGCCGGATGAAATCGTCGGCCGGCTGCGCCCGACCGAATTCCGTGAATTCTGGGAATTCGACGTGGAAAAGGTGGCGGTCAACGCGGTAATGGCGGGCTGCCGGCCGGACTATCTGCCGGTGCTGCTGGCCTTGGCCTCATCCGGTGTGACCGCGCGGTCGAGCAGTACCACGTCGTTTGCCGGCATCGCCGTAATCAACGGGCCGATCCGTAACGAGATCGGCATGAATAGCGGCATCGGCGTGCTGGGCCCGTGGAACCATGCCAACGTGACCATCGGCCGGGCGTGGAACCTGCTGTGCATGAATCTGCAGGGCGGCTCGGTGCCGGGCGATACCTATATGGGATCGCTGGGCAACCTCAATTCGTTCAGCGCGATTTTTCCCGAGAACGAGGAACGCAGCCCGTGGCAGCCGCTGCATACGCGCTACGGCTTCTCGCGCGATGACAGTGCCGTCACGGTGTTTCGCGGCGGGCGCTATACCACGTCCGGGTTCGGGCCGCGCGAGGAATGGCAGAACAAGATGAAGCGGGTCTTCGCCGCCACCGAGGCGCGCGAAGCGCCGCTCTGGATCATGGATCCCATCGTGGCACGGGGCTTTGTGGAAAAGGGTTTCGATACCAAGGAGAAGCTGATCGCCTGGTGCGCCGAAAACGCCGAACTGCCGGCGCGCGATTACTGGAACGAACAATGGGTCCAGACCCGCATCAAGCCCTTGGCGGTCGCCGGGGTCGAACCCTATGCCAGCAATTTCAAAGCAGCACCCGACGACATGGTGAAGATGTTCCAGGAATCCGAAATCAATATCGTCGTCACCGGCGGCGAGACGCAGGGCGCCTGGCGCATCATCGAAGGCCGCCGCGCCAAGGATTGCACGATCTCGATCGATGCCTGGCGGTAGCGTCTGAAACCGATTGTTATTCCGGGCGTCAGGAGCGCGCGCAATCCAACGGATGTTGATCGCCTATCCAAGGGTGATTGGCAGTCGCTGCCGGCGGGGGGACCAATGTCTCTTGTTGCAGGGGACATGGAAAAAATTTTTATGCGCCCGATCTTTTCAGATTAGCCATGAACGGACTCCTCTGTCCGTGACGCGTAGGTCTGAGTTCCGACCACTACGGAAGTTTCGTCTGGTCAGCCGTTGGTCTCAGTTTGACCCGGCTCGGTCATAGAGGCTCGATAGACTCCTCTCCCTCCGCCGCATAGAATTCAAGCATAACGCGCTGGCGTGACGGGATTTGTACATCGCTTCCGATAGCGCGGGAGGATGATATGCAGGACAAATGGACCGATGGCGAAGCATACGAAATGTTTGTTGGCCGGTGGAGCCGACGCGTCGGGGAACAATTTCTGTCCTGGCTCAATCCGCCCAAGCATGCCTCTTGGCTCGATCTGGGGTGCGGCACAGGCGCGTTGACGGCGCAAATCCTAAAGCACTGCAATCCTCGATCGGTGATTGGTGTTGAGCCATCCGAAGGTTTCCTGTTACTCGCCCGCGATCAGGTGGGAGACAAGAGAGCAGCGTTTCGCCAAGGCGATGGTGAAAATATTCCGGTCGCAGATGGAGAGGTGGACATCGCCGTGTCCGGATTAGTTCTGAACTTCATTCCCGATCAACAGAATGCCGTCAATGAGCTAGCCCGGTCAGTTAGCGAAGGAGGAACCGTTGCGGCTTATGTCTGGGACTACGCGGGTCATGCACAATTTATCCGCTATTTTTGGGATGCGGCGATAGAACTCGATTCGTCCGCACGAGAAAAGCATGAAGGGGTGCGTTTTCCCTCTTGTCGTCCAGAGCCTTTACGCACGCTATTTGTTGCGGCTGGGTTGCATGACGTGGTGACCGAGGCAATCGATATCCCGACACCGTTTACGAACTTCGATGATTACTGGTTGCCCTTTCTGAGTGGAATTGGCCCGGCCCCAGGGTACTGCGCCTCGCTCGACGAGACCGCTCGAAATAGTATTAAAGACAATCTGAAAATTACTCTACCAACCGACGAGGACGGCATGATCCTCTTGGCGGCACGGGCATGGGCTGTTCGTGGCACACGCTGAATGCCGCGAGAACATCCGATCTTGGGGGTGACTCGGACATACCTGACGGAGCGGGTCAGGACCGATCGACCCGAAGGAGACATGTTGTCTGGATAGACTCCCCTCTCCCTCGCGCCTACTATTTCGCCAATAAATCGTCGGGAAGGGAATGTGGCCGAAGAACGTGTCCAGAGAAGGCTAGCGGCTATCCTGGCTGCTGATGTCGTCGGCTATTCGCGGCTGATGGAAAAAGACGAAGCCGGAACTCTGGCACGTCTCCAGTCACTGCGTGCTGAAATAATTGACCCCAAAATTTCGGAACATAGCGGTCGCATCGTCAAAACCATGGGCGATGGTCTGTTGGTCGAGTTCGGAAGCGCCGTGAACGCCGTTGAGAACGCGCTCGCCATCCAGTCGGCAATAGCCGACCATAACGTTGATCTGCCCGAGAACCAGCGATTGGTATTCCGTGTCGGCATTAATCTCGGGGATGTGCTTATTGAAGGGGACGATATTCACGGTGATGGCGTGAATGTCGCCGCCCGACTGGAGGGGTTGTGCGGCCCGGGAGAGGTTTTTCTATCGGGAAGCGTATTCGATCAAGTGTCAGGGAAGATAGTCGCCACTTTCGATAATCTCGGCGAACAGACTGTCAAAAACATCGCCAGACCGATAAGTGTTTACCGTGCCGGATCCGGCCAAAGAACATCGGTGAAGTCTACCGACCTTAGCGAAACTCTTCGGCCGCCTGACAAACCCTCAATCGCGGTTTTGCCATTTGCAAGCTATAGCCATGATGAAGAGCAAGGATATCTGGCGGACGGTATCGCCGAAGATATCATCACCCAGTTGTCAAAAATTTCCGGCTTATTTGTTATCGGTGGAAATTCGTCAGCGACATATAAAGACCGAACAATTGGAGCGCGTGAGGTGGGTCGGGAACTTGGCGTAAAGTACGTGCTTGAAGGGTCGGTCCGACGGTCGGGTGAACGCATACGAATTTCTGCCAAATTGGTTGATACAGCAGATAATCACAATCTCTGGATAGATCGTTACGACCGAACTTTGACCGATATTTTCGATCTTCAGGAAGAAGTCGCGAACGAAGTTGCAAACGCCCTTGAACTTAGACTCAGTCCTGCCGAAATGGGTCGCTTAAGCCAGAAGCAAGGGGGCAGCCTCGAGGTATATAATCTCCATCAGCAAGCCCGCGCGGCGGTTAACCCTCCTTTAAAAGCGAATACGTTGGCGGCTCGAAGCATTTTACAGCGCGCCATTGAAATAGATCCCAGTTACGCTCCTGGATTTGCAGGGCTCTCAATATCGCACGCAAGAGCGGTTTTCTATGGTCACAGTGACGATCCAGATCGAGACTTATCGGAAGCCTTCAAATTTGCGACAAAAGCTCTTTCGCTCGACAGCACGCTCGGCATTTGTCACTCAGCCTACGCGAGAGCCTGTTATGCTCCCCGTCAATTTGATCAAGCTATTCACCATTCGCAACACGCCGTAGAAATACAACCCGGTGATGCAGATAGCTATGGCTATCTCGGGGTCCACCTTGCCCATGGTAGCAGGGCGTTGGAGTCAATTGATGCCATCAAAAGGGCGCTTGAAATTGAACCCATGTTTATCCGTGGGCCATACCTTAACCAGCTAGGCTTTTCCTATTGGGCCGCCTATCTATACGAAGAAGCAATAGAGGCGCTCCAAAAGAACATAGACAGAGGCGGACCCTCTCATTCAATCCTGGGTCAATCTTATTGGACTGCTTGTCTTGTTGAGTTGGGCCGCCTCGATGAAGCGAAGCAAAAGGCAACGGGGCTGCGAGACGGTTTTCCAGATTTTTCACCTAGCCCGGATTATTCACGGTGGTCGGATGGTTTGAGCAAGGCG
>JAQBTY010000378.1 GCA_027624735.1 Pseudomonadota bacterium
GAACTTTTTCTAAATATGGTGCCGATAGGGCGTGGTCGGACTATTTATGGGGTGGGTTGAGTAGTTACGCCGGAAGAATATGAAACCATCGTGCGGGCGGCGGCGGAAATCAATAACCGCCGTGTGCCGCTGTTTGTCGGCGCGACCGGGCTCAATACCCGCGAGGTGATGCGCAAATGCGCCATTGTGGCGGAAACAAGCGCCAGCGGGGTTCTGATCGGCGTGCCGTTCTATTTTCCGTCCTCGCCGGCCAACGCGGTCCGGTTTTTCAAGGACATCGCGGAAAACTTCCCCGACCTCGGGATCATGATCTATCACAACCCGCCGCTTCATAACGTGAAGCTGTCGCTGCCGATCATGAAGCAAATTCTCGAAATACCGCAGGTTGTCGCCATGAAGGACAGCCACCGCGAGCCGGTGGAATTCATGCGCCTGATGGACATGGCGCGCGGCAAGATGAGCGTTTTCGTCAACCAGCTTCAGTATGTGGCGTTCCAGCCTCTCGGCGCGCCCGGCTTCTGGTCCATCGACAGCTGGATGGGACCCTGGCCGCTGCTGGCGTTGCGCGATGCCATGGCCCGCGGCGATCGGGCCCGGGCGACGGAAATTACGTTCTCGCTGGCGCCGCCGGTGGGCACGCCGCCGGCCAGCCTGTCATGGCGCGAAACGGCGGCGAATATCCGAATCCGCTATGCCGGTTATGTGGACCCCGGCCCGTTGCGCCCGCCCTTTATCGAAATTCCTGCAGAGGTGGATGATGCGGCAAGGCGCAAGGCTGAACAGTGGAAGACGCTGTGCGACGAATGCCGCGCCGAGGTCGCTGCCGCGGCGTAAGAAGACGGCGCGGTTCGCCGCAGCGAGTTACTGAACCGTCACAGGCTCCATCGCTTCTTGAATGAGGATTTTGGCGGGCCGCTTGGCCCGTGCTGCGGAATCCTTTTGTCCCATGACCTGGGCTGTAACGATGGCGCCTTCGGCCAGCAGATTGAGGGCGAAGGCAAGTTCTTCCGGGTCGCGGGCGCCGGCGGCCGCAGCCAGCTTCTCGACATAATCAAGCATCAGGCGCTTGTGTTCGGCGCAGCTGCCGAGTATGGCGTCGCCGCGCTCGCCAAACTCGGCGGCGGCGTTGATGAAGGTACAACCGCAGAAGCCTTCCTGGCGGATCCATTGTTCAAGCGCATCGAAGATCGCCAGCAAGCGGTCGCGCGGCTCCTCGGCGCTATTTTCGACAGTGCGCATGAACCAGTTGCGGAACGTTTCGTCGCGCTGGCGCAGCACCGCCAGTATCAGCTCATCCTTCGATTTGAAATGATTGTAGAGGGTCATTTTCGCGACCCCGGAGGCGCTGAGAATCTTGTCGATCCCGGTGGCATGAAAGCCATCGCGGGAAAACAGCTCCAGCGCCGTATCGATCAGATGGTCGCGCTTAGTGGACGACATATTGACCTCATAAATATACAGAACATTCTATATAGTTCACGTTTCCTGGAATGTCCAGCTATATCGCGATTTCTCACTATATTTTGGCATTTTTCCGCCATTTATGGTCGGTTTTTCGGGAGCAATCGCGATCAAGGCTGACGCGTTTAAAAATTATTCGCAGCAATCTGTTGATAAAACAGACCGGTCTGTCGATTTATACAAGGAAATGAGTAGACAAATCGGTCTATTCCGGGTCCTGAAGGTCCAGATTGAGCCATCAGGCCAAAAAGAAGGGAACAGTCATGAAACAGGAACATGAAGCCATCAGAACCGACATCAGGATCGCCCGCATTGTCACCGGCGCCATACTCGGCGCTCTGTTTGCCGCCACGGTGATGTTCGGGAACGCCATAGCGGCGAAACCCGCCGGCGCGGAGGAAGCGCTGAAGCTATGGAATGACCGGACTGTGGTCGACGAGGCGCTTGCCAAGACCTACGCCGAGGTGCCGCGCTCCTTAGGCATTACAAGCGAGGGCGCAGTGCTGGAATTGTTCACCGCCGAAGATGGTGAGACATGGACCATCATGATCACCCTTCCCAGCGGTCAGAGCAGAATCATCGCCACCGGCGAACACTGGATCAACCGCCCAATGCTCGCCAAGGGTGGGGTGTCCTGAAGACTTGAATAATTTCCAACGAAGCTGGTCCACTATCGCAAGTGGGCCGGCGTGCCGACAAAATTGAAAGGATCATAACCATGAACGCCGTCATCAGTGACATCGCTTTCACCCCGGCTGTCAAAGCGCAGCAAACGAAACACGGTTCGCGCACGGCCTATGAAAAGATGGAAAGCAAAGGGGGCTGGCAAAATGCAGTCACTGACCAGCTCTCGGCCTTCCTTGCTGAGCGGGATTCGTTTTATCTGGCGACAGCTACCGCCGACGGGCAGCCCTATATCCAGCACCGCGGCGGAAAGGCGGGGTTTCTTCAGGTGCTTGACCAAAACACCCTCGCCTTTCCCGATTACGGCGGCAACCGGCAATATATTACCACTGGCAATCTGTCGGAAAACGACAAGGCCTATATCTTCCTGATGGATTACGCCAACCGCTACCGCGTCAAGATCTGGGGCAGGGCGGAAGTGAGGGAAGACGATGCAGACCTGATTGCCCGCGTAACGGATCTCGATGACGAGCACATTCCCGAACGGGTTATCGTCTTTCACGTCAGCGCCTGGGACAGAAATTGCCCCCAATTCATCACGCCGCGCTACGACGAAAATCAGCTGGCCGCCCTTGTCGCGCCGCTGAACGCACGCATTGCGGAACTCGAAGCCGAAAACGCCGTCCTTAAGGACGGCCACCTACAGCCCGCCTGATTGACCTTCTCCCCGAACCCAACCTGCGAAGGACCGAACAATGAAGATCTATGATTACAGGGGTTTCCCCAATCCCCGCCGCGTGCGCATTTTTCTCGCCGAAAAGGGCGTCGATACCATTCCGTTCGAACACATCGATGTTCCCGCCGGTGCTCACCGCAAACCCGAATTCCTGGCAAAAAACCCGTATGCGGCGGTCCCGGTTCTGGAGCTGGATGATGGGACCTACGTCAGTGAATCCATGGCGATCAGCCGGTATTTCGAGGAAAGCCATCCGACGCCCAGTCTGATGGGCAGCACAGCCAAGGAAAAGGCCGAGATCGATATGTGGCAGCGGCGGCTCGAAGTGTCTATTCTTGAACCTGCCCTCGCCTATTTTCATTATGGCACCGAAGGGTTAGGTCCGCTGGAAATCTACCAGAACCCGGATTGGGGCACCCACAATCATGACAGGGTTGCGGGCGGCCTCGAAAAGCTGGACCATCAGCTCAACGGGCGTCCTTATGTGGTCGGTGATAAATTTTCCGTTGCCGATATCACGGCAATCTGCGGCATCGATATGGCCAAGGCCGTTGGGATCGGTATCGCGGGGGGGCTTATCAATGTGCACCGATGGTACGATCTGGTGTCGGCCCGCCCCAGTATGGCCGCCTGATCGGGCGCGGTGGAAAGGGAGATCGATCATGCTTATCCATAGCGATCTGTCGGTCGAAGCCGTGGTGACATACAAGGACGCCACATGGAGTCCGTCGCCGCTGCCCGGTGTCGATCGTCTGATGCTGGAACGGATTGGCGATGAAAAGGTCAGCCGCGCCACCTCCATCGTCACCTACCGGCCCGGCAGCCGCTTTTCCGAGCATGTCCATGACGGTGGTGAGGAATTTCTGGTGCTCGACGGTATATTTTCCGACACCACCGGTGATTTCGGCCCCGGGACCTATGTGCGCAATCCCGTCGGGTCGCGCCATGCGCCGTGGAGTGAACCCGGCACCACCATTTTCGTAAAGTTGGCCCAGTTCGATCCCGCGGATCAGGAAATTATTCGGTTCGATACCGATACCGCCACGTGGCTGGACGGTCCGGTCGAAGGGGCGGCGGTCCTGCCGTTGCACCGGTTCGGACCCGAGAAAATAGGGCTGGCGCGCCTCGGGCCAAAGACACGCCTGCCGGAGATCGCCGATCCCGGCGGCACCGAGATATTCGTCGTAAGCGGGTCCCTCCAGAGCACCGCCGGCGGATCCTTCCAGGAAAGGGACTGGCTGCGCTTGCCGCCCGGAAAACCGATCACGCTCCGCAGCGATACAGGCGCGACGCTCTACATCAAAACGGGTCATCTGCTGGCCCAGACTCTTAGACCCTCAGGAGCAAGCCATGGCCTCACATTTTGACGTACTCGTTCTCGGGACCGGCAATGCCGGTATGGCGG
>JAQBTY010000379.1 GCA_027624735.1 Pseudomonadota bacterium
AAAACGCCGCCGGGATCCAGTAACGCCGCATGAGATCGCCCATCGGCGTGCCGGCGCCCACACGGGTCAATAACTCGTTATCTTCCCGCGACAGCATGGTTATTTCTTCTTTTTCTTTGGCCCCAGGAACTTCTTGACCCGAGCTACCTCCGCATCTGGGGTCGCCAAAATGTCGGCGACAATTTTCTGCTGGGCCTGCCAGGCGACCGGACGGACGGGGAGTCCGCGCTTCGCCGCCTCCGCCTTGAAGCCAGGTTCGGCGAGGGTCTTGGCATAGGCGGTACGCAGCGCCGCCAGCCGGTCGGCGGGAATGCCTGCGAAGCCAAGCCAGGCGCGGCCGAGCGCCGCCGATCCTGCGAGGAATCGAATGAGCGTGCGGTCTTTTTCCGATGTCACCAGCTCCGCCAGGGTCGGGATATTAGGCAGTGCCGGCTCACGCTCAAGCGCGATGGTCACCAGATTGGCGACCAGCCCTTTTTCGACCCATGCCGGCTTGGTGCTGGTGATGGAGGACCAGGAAGCCGCCCTGCCATGGACCTCGCCATTTTCCATGGCGAGATGCATCTGGCCGAGGCCGCGGTAGCCCGACACGATACGGAATTTCGTACCCAGCATGGTGTTGAGTATCACAGGAATGAGATAGGTCTGCCCGCCGCGTCCCGACGCGGCCATCAGCACTTCCTTGCGCTTCGCATCGTCAAGCGTCAGGGCGCCGCCCGATTTCATGACCGTCACGGTGGTCCGGGTCGTGTCGACACCGCCGAGATAACGCGCCTTGGCGGCATCGTATTTGATTGCCTTGATGCCGATGCGGGCGTTGAAGATCAAATCCTGCAGCGGCACGCCGACGAAGCCGCCATCCCGCGCGGTCACTTTATAAAGGTAATTCATCGCCTTGTTGCCGCCGGCGCCAGGCATGTACTGGACGACCACATTGGGGCGTCCCGGTATGAACTGGCCGATGCGTGCGCTGATAAGCTGGGCGTAAGCGCCATGCGCACCGCCAGCGCCGCCACCGCTGACCACCGTAATCGTTCCGCCTTTGTAGAAATCCGCCACCGGATCGGCAGCCACCGTTGTCCCTGCCGCGACGACGCATAGGGCCATCGCGGACCCTTGACCTAAAATCTTACCCATTTTCATGTCGCTGTTCTCCCTGTCCTGTTTAATCTGCGGGTCTTGTTCAGGCAATTGTCCGGCCGGCCCCGTTCAGTACCTGAAGCGTGACTCACCGATGGATAATTGGCAAGTCGCGGCTTGCCCCGATCTTTCGGAGCTTGTGACGATCTGAGAGGGGTGCGGTCTATACTTCCGAAGATACTGGTGCTTCGAGACCGGTTTTTTCTTTCATCGATTCCGCGAAAGGCACGCCCTTGGGTGCCGTGTAGCGCGATGAGCGCAGCTGGTAGCTGGCGGGGTCCAGACCGGGGGGCGTGGTGCCGTCTGCGAGTTCCTTCAGTGTCTGTAGGTAGAAACGGCGGATGGCGATCACCGCGGTATCGCTCACCCCAAGATGCTCTTTTGTCCGGTCGGCGATGGGGCCCATGGATTCCTGTATGCCGTTATCCTGCGTACCCAGACCGGTTATACCGGTAAAGGAATCGCCACTGGCCTGTAAGGCGCGGTCGATCAGATAATCGTTGTCCTTGTTGCGGATGGGGCGGTCCGTGCCCGGGATATTCTCGGAATGAATGCCCTTCCAGGATGTTTCGCGGGCGACATCTTCGGCGGTGAGCGGCCGGTGGGGATGAAAATCGACGCAGTAGAGCATGGTGTTTTCGTCATCGATCGGCACCCACATATGGGCCGCCACCGGCACCGACGCGATGATCTTATGGAACGGCATCACCATCACGTTGGCCGACCAGAAGTTCCGGTCGCCGTCCAATTCGCGTCCGCTGCCGACGACAAAGCCGAAATCGGTCGGGAGGACCTCATAATAGGATGGCCGGATGAGGACACCGCCTTCGGCGATACCCTGATGCAAAAACGCGAGATGACTTGAATCGAAGCCGCCTTCCAGCCCCTGCAGCCAGTTGCACTGCAGGATCTGACGCGACGCGAGCCGATGCGAGTCCGGCAGCCGCGCCCATTCCAGATCGGGAAGTTCAGGCTTGAGCTCAGGCGGACCCAGATAGGCCCAGACGATGCCGCCGCGTTCCTGGCAGGGATAGGCTTTGACTTTCACCTTGCGTTGCAGGGTGCTGCCCGGCGGCTCGCTCGGCAAATCGACGCACTTGCCGTCCACATCGAATTTCCAGCCGTGATACACGCAGCGCAGCCCGCATTCTTCGTTGCGCCCGAAGAACAGGGACGCGGTGCGGTGCGGACAGCTTTCTTCAAGCAGTCCGACACGGCCGTCGGTATCGCGGAAGGCGACCAGATTTTCACCGAGCAGCCTGACCCGTATGGGCGGACAATCGGGTTCCGCGATCATGTGGGAATAGGTGGCGGGGACCCAGTAGCGCCGCATGAGGGTGCCCATGGGTGTCTCGGCGCCGACGCGGGTCAGTAGCTCGTTGTCTTCTTGTGACAGCATCGATACCTCCTAGGCGCCTGTTCCTGCGATCAGGACTCTACGGCCTCGACGGCTTCCTTGCACAGGGTCCAGATGCGCATGATGGGGCCGCGTCCGGAGAGGATTTCGTTGGCGATTTCTTCCATTTCCGCATCGCCCAGGGTCTCGAATTTTCCCATGGACGCCGCGATGGACGTGCGCCTGGCGTTGTCGTCGAGAATAAAGACCCCGGCCGTCATTTCGATCACGTCAGGGCCGGTCACCACGATCCCATGGGCACGCATCAGCGCCGCTCGGTGGGACCCCAGCGTCTTAGCCAGCGCCACGCCGCGTTCTTTGGTCTGCACCAGCCTTGCGTCGGGATGGACAGGCACCCCGTCGCGAAAGATCGACGCCAGAAAATAGGTCGGCATGAGATCGTGTTCGGACATGGAAAAGGCGGTCGGGTGCGCGCAGTGGAAATGCGAGACGCTGCCCACATCGGGACGGCTTTTGTAAATCTCCAGATGGATCGGAAGTTCGCCGGGCAGTTTGGCGTCGTGGCCATGCCGGTTGCCATCCAGATCGACAAGAACGAAGTCTTCAGGTTCGCAATCCGCACGCAGCGAATGCGGCGTGATCAGGACTTTGTTGGGATCGCTGGTGCGCGCGCTGATATGGCCGAATCCGTCCACATAGCCCTTGGCGCTGAAAAACCGCCACGCGATGTTCAATTTCTCGGCGATCGCTTCATTGGATTCGGTCATGGCTGTCTCCTTAATCTTATTGTTCGGGGCCGCATGTTAGGGTATCAGCAGACTATAACCCGCGACAGGGAAGAGGACGATTCCATGCCACGCGATGGAAATAGTGCGGCAGATCAAATGACGGCGGCTGCAAAGCTGCGTCACCTGGCGGATTTCATGGACACGCTGGAGCTTGGCCAGCTCGATTTGCGGACCGTCCATCACGCTTGCGGCGCGGCGCATTGCGCCTGGGGGTGGGGCGAAACCATCGGTCTGTTTCCCCGGTCCTTGGGCGAGGGCGAAGAGGACGATGCCGGGTGGACCCGCGAAATGCTGAGCGCCGAACAAGGCCGCAGCTTTATACTGGGGCTCAGCGACAAGCAGTTCCGCGCCTGCTTCGGCATTGGCTATCAGTTCCGTTTCCTCGGCCGCCCCTATACGCCGGCCGACGTCGCGCACAATCTGCGGCAGACGGCGGCGGAGCGGGAGGCCGACTAACTCGGCGGCTAAGGTTTAGCCCTCGTCCGGCACGGAAGAGAGGGCCCGGCGGTACAGATGCCAGGAGGCGTGCCCAAGCACCGGCAGGACCACCAACAGCCCGACAAGGCCCGTTAGCAGGGAAAAGCCAATCAGGCCGGTAATGGTCGCGCACCAGACGAGCATCGCCATCGGATTGGCCAGAACGACCTTCACGCTGGTGATCATCGCGGTTATGAAATCGACATCGCGATCGAACAGCATCGGGAAGGACGTCACCGAATATGAGAATACGGCAAAGGCGATAACCGCGCCCACGCCATGGCCGATCGCCAGAAAAAGCAGGCCCATCGGCGTGGTAAATATTTCGCGCAGCAGCTCCGGCGCGCTATAGGATTTCAGACCCAGCAAGCCAAAAAACAACAGCGCCGCGATATCCATCCAGATGAACAGGGAAAAGCCAGTGACCAGGGCCATCCAGCCGAGATCGCGTCTGGCCGCC
>JAQBTY010000380.1 GCA_027624735.1 Pseudomonadota bacterium
AATGGAAATCGCTTCCCGCTTAGTCGGTGACAAACCAGTTATAAGCGGAGACAACGATGTTAGCTTTCGCGGCAAATCCATCACGTTCGAGGGGCCGGGCCCGCTGATAAACTTCGATGGCGGCGCCGGCTGGATACCCAGCTATTCTCTAGCCGATCTGTTCGCCTGTGCATCCGGTGGCAACAAGACCTATTTCCGCCAACATTTTGCCGGTAAGGCAGTCTTCATCGGCGCGGTGCTGGATGTCGGAGACCGCAAGCTTACGTCACGCCGGTTTATCAATTCGCCCGAAGGTACAGGCCTCCCGGACCGGTGTGTGCATCCACCGATGAAAGCTCTCTACCGTACCGACATTGTCCGTGACTCAATTCCCGGCGTATTTTTACATGCCACCGGCGTCAATATGCTGGTTCGCGGTGATTTGATTGGTGAAGTGGGAAAAACCGGCCGCATCGCGACAGCTGTGATTCTAAGTTGTCTTGCGGCAATCGCCGCTTTTGTATTCCCTCCGGTTTCCGCCACCCTCTCTGTTTTTACCGGCACCATAATTTGGGTTGGTGTCGCAACCCTGGGCTTTCAGTTCGGCGGTTTCGTGCCGGTGTTGCATCCGATCGCCGCTGTTTTCCTGTCCCTGGCCATGATGACGGCCTATCGGTTTGCCATCGCCGACAAGGATAAACGGTATCTCCGTCAGGCGTTTTCCCTTTATCTCCCGGCGACCATCGTCGATCGGCTGGTCGCCAGTGAGGCGCCGCCCAAGCTCGGCGGCGAAACGCGCGAACTCACTGTCCTGTTCTCGGACATTCAGGGTTTTACGCAAATCGCCGAGCCCCTTTCGCCACCTGATCTTGTCCGGTTTCTCAATCATTATCTTTCGGTCATGACGGACATCATCGAAAAACACGGCGGGTTTGTAGACAAATACATCGGTGACGCCGTCATCGGCGTTTTTGGCGCGCCCGTCGATGATCCCGATCACGCCCAGCATGCGGTGGAAGCCGCCCTCGCCTGTCAGCGGCGTCTGGCTGAAATGACGGAAGACTTTGGTCTGCCGGGCAATCCCGTCGTTGTAACCCGGATCGGGATCAACACCGGTGAGATGCTGGTCGGCAACATAGGGTCGGCCCGGCGCTTCAACTACACAGTGATGGGCGATGCGGTCAATCTCGCCGCCCGGCTCGAAGGGGCCAACAAGCTGCTCGGAACGTCGGTGCTGGTCAGCGACACCACCCATCGGCATTGTCACGAAGACCTTGCCTTCAGGGAAATCGATCGAATTCGGGTGGTGGGCCGCCAGGAACCGGTGACCGTCTATGAGCCCTTGGCGCATGCGCCGGATGCCAAATCGGCCACCGGGTTTTCGGCGGGCCTGTCGGCCTACCGGGACGGTGCGTTTGACCGGGCAGTGGAAAAATTCGAACGCCTGGCCAACACGGGAGACCCTGTCGCCGCAAGCTTCGTCGCCCGAATAGCGGCAATGAATGACCGGGAAAAAAACCGATTGGGATGGGGTGACCAATCTCGTAAATAAGTGAACAATGACATCGAATAGATCGATCACAGGCGCAGGAGGCAGCCATGCATAAAGTCCACATCAAACCCGAACACATCGCGCGCGTCACCAAACGCGGCGGCAAGGCCCATTCGGTCGAAAACCTCGACGGACCCAGGACGGCGCTGGTGGTCGTCGACATGCAGCTTTACTTCATGGGCGAAGGCCAGCCGTCCGAATGCCCCGAAGCCCGCGAGATCGTGCCCAATGTCAACCGCCTGGCCGAGGCGACGCGTCGGGCCGGCGGCAAGGTGATCTGGATCCAGACCAATTCGGGTCCGGACTCGAAAAACTTCTGGTCGGTTTATTACGAACGCATGACACCGGAAAACGGTCAAAAGCGGGTCGACGGCATGAACCCCGGCGGCAGCGGCTTCGACATCTGGCCCGACCTCGACGTCCGGGACGAAGACCTGATCGTTCCCAAATACACCTATTCGGCCTTTACCCCGAGCCCGTCCAAAATGGAGGCAACGCTGAAGCTGCATGGCATCGACACCCTGCTGATCACCGGCGTCGCCACCTGCACCTGCTGCGAATCCACCGCGCGCGACGCCATGATGCTGAATTACCGCACCATGATGATCTCCGACGGCTGCGCGGCGCCCGATGACGAACTGCATAACGCGTCGCTGAACCAGTTCTACTTGCAGTTCGGCGACGTGCAATCCACCGACGAGGTGATCGCATTGCTCGACCGCAATATGGCGGCGGCGGCGGAGTAATTTCTCTATTCGTCATCCCCGGGCGAGGACCCGGGGATCCAGTCTTTCTGCTTTCCTGGATTGCCGGGTCATGCCCGGCAATGACGAACAGGAATAAATGGAGCCCCCCACCATGACCGAACCCACATCCTGCCTGCTGCCCGAGAACGTCGAAAAGATCACAATCCGCGACGGTGCCCCGCACAGCGTGACCAAGCTGGACCCCACCTCCACCGCGCTCGTCATTGTCGACATGCAGAATTTCTATATGAAGGAACGCGCATCGTCCTATTGCCCCGCGGCCCAGGCCATCGTTCCCAATGTGAACCGGCTGGCCGATGCCGTGCGGCGATTCGGCAGCCCGGTGCTCTGGCTGCGCAACGTGACCACCGCGGAAGCGTTCAAGGGCTGGTCGCACCATTACGAACGCATGACCAGGGCCCGCATCGACATCCGCAAGCGCGAGCTTGCCAAGGATGGCGAAGGCTTCAGGTTATGGCATGAGATGGATGTGCGCGAGACCGACCGAAAGATCGAGAAAACACGCTACTCCGCCTTTATCCCCGGTGCGTCAAATTTGGAAAAAATACTGGGTGAATATGGCGTCGACAGCCTGATCTTTTGCGGCGTGGCCACCAATGTCTGCGTCGAATCCACCGCCCGCGACGCCATGATGATGAATTACCGCACAGTCATCGTCGAAGATGCCTGCGCCGCCAATTCAAAAGAGGCCCACGAAGTCTCCCTCAACACGCTCTACCTCAATTTCGGCGACGTCCAGACCACGGATCAGATCATCGGACTGATGGGCGTCGACAAGGCGGTCGACGCGGCGGAATAGTGGTCACAAAATATCCCCCGCCCCATTTGCTTGATCGCCGTTCTTGGGTAATCATACGTATACATACAAACATTTGTGACCATTGTTCCCGGGAGAGAGCGTCATGGCCGACAAGCTGGTCATCAAGAACGTGAGCATCATGTTGTCGGGCGCGCTCGAAGCGCCGATCCTCGATGCGGATTGTGTCGTTGTTATCGACGGCAAGATAGATTCGGTCGGCCGGTTCGCTAATCTCGATACCGGCGGCGCCACTGTCACGGTCGATGCCAAGGGCTCCGCGCTGGCGCCGGGGCTTATCGACAGCCACGTGCATCCTGTCGCCGGCGATTGGACGCCGCGGCAGAACCAGATGGGCTGGATCGACAGCTCCATGCATGGCGGGGTGACCACCATGATCTCCGCCGGCGAGGCGCATTTCCCGGGCCGGCCGAAAGATCCCAAGGGCGTCGTGGCGCTGGCCATCGCGGCGCAGCGCTCGTTCTCCGCCTGGCCCGGTCTGGTCAAGGTCCATGCCGGCGCGCCCATCCTCGAAAAAGGCATGGTCGAGGAAGACTTCAAATATATGGCCGAGGCCGGGGTGACGCTGCTGGGCGAAATCGGGCTCGGTGGGGTCAAGGCCGGCGAAGAAGCCAAAATCATGGTCGATTGGGCGCGCAAGTACGGCATCCAGAGCACCATCCACACCGGCGGGCCGTCGATCCCGGGCTCCGGCCTGATCGACAAGGATATCGTGCTGGAAGCCGGCGCCGATATCATCGGCCATATCAATGGCGGTCATACCTCTCTGCCGCTCGATCAGATCCGCTGCCTGTGTGAAGACTGCTCGGCCGGGATTGAGATCGTCCATAACGGCAATGAAAAAGCAGCGCTCTATGCCATGCGCACCGCGTTCGAGCTCGGTGAGGCCGAGCGTGTGATCCTCGGCACCGACGGGCCGGCGGGCTCGGGCGTCCAGCCGTTGGGCATCATAAGGGTGATCGCCATGCTGGCCTCCATCGGCGATGTACCGGCGGAAACCGTGTTCTGCTTCGCCACCGGCAACACCGCCCGGGTGCGCGAGCTCGATTGCGGCCTGATCGAGAAAGGCCGCG
>JAQBTY010000381.1 GCA_027624735.1 Pseudomonadota bacterium
GGCGATATTGTCGGCCCGGGAAGCAAGCGACGCAGACGCTGCCTTGAGGGCGGAGACAGAAGAATGAATGGCGGCAACCATTTAAATAAACCCGCTTTATAAGACGATGAATATTTTGATAGACCGGGAACTTAATACAATTATTATTTTGTATTGTCAAAACCAACAATTACTAATTACGATTATTTTTGTATTTTATTTAATTATTTATTGTCTAAAATTTTATCAAACCAATTCTATCCTAAGGAAATATCTTGTCCAGAAACGCCAGGACAATGCCGCCACCGCCGAAATCGTACAAATTGTTGTGCCCGGCCCGTGGGATAAACACGCCCTGTTTCGGCTCATTTGCCTTTTCGAGAAGGGCGCGGCCCAGGGAAACGGGCAGAACGACATCCGCTTCACCGTGGATGATCAGCAACGGCGCCGTGACCTTGCCGATCTTCGATTGGGAATCAAAGCGATCGCGGATCAGCCAGCGCACCGGAAACAGGGGAAACCGGTCCGCCGCCGCCGCCGCAAGCGATGTAAAGGGCGCTTCAAGCACCAGGGCCTGCCCCGCCCCCCGCGACGCCAGTTCCACGGCCACGCCGGAGCCCAGGGACTCCCCATAGAGAACGATTTCTTTCGTTCCAATTCCTTGCTGTTCAAGAAACCTGAGCGCCGCCCGCCCATCGGCGTAAAGACCGGCCTCGGTGGGTGCGCCCTCATTACCGCCATAGCCGCGCCAGGCAACCAACAGCACGCCATAGCCACGGTCGAGAAAGCCTCTTACCTTGGATCCTCGATGGCCGATATGCCCTCCATTGCCGTGGAAGAACACGATAGCCGGTCTGCCGTCCGCGGGCGGCTTCCACCAGGCGAGAAGCGACAATTCATCCTCGGTCTTAAGAGACACCGCCGACATATCGGCAACATGCCAGGCGGCGGGCTCCGGCCGCGTCGGATTGGGAAGGTAGATCATCGACCGCTGCATGAAATAAAGGACGAGCAGTATCAACAGGTAAAGCCCCGCCCCGAAGCCGAGCAATTTTAACAAGGCGGACATTTGTTCCCGTTCGCGCTGGACGTTAAGGGCGCATTATCCGGCGGAAGCCGGTGTCGCGGCAAAATTTTTCGGCAATTCGCGGAAATCCGTCAGCAGCGAGCCGAAACCATCGATCACATCGTCAATCCCGTTGTCGCGAAGCGCATACCAGTAGGTCGCCGTATTGATCGCCAGCACCGGTTTCTTGAGAATTTTTTCCGCCTGCCCGGCAAGCCGGGCCATGGCCAGATTAGTGCCCACCTGGACGATCGCTTCAACATCGTCACCATCGACCTCATGGATCGCGTCGGTCAGTTCGTCCTCGGTCACATGGGCGATCTGGACCGGGCTCTTGCATTTGAGCCCCTTCAGGCGGACAATTTCGAATCCGCAATCGGTGAAGAACTGAAGGACGTTCTTGTCGCCGACCGGCCAGTACGGCGTAATGACGGCGATGCGTTTGATATCGCCGTAACAGCGCAACGCCGCCTGACAGGCATCGGATCCCATGGCGACACGGAGACCGGATATTTCCTCCATGCGCTTTTTCATCTCGAGACTGGTCTTGAGCCCGCCCCAGAAAGTTTCCGACGACATGCCCATGACCAGATAGTCGGGATGACAGGTCAGCACCCGTTCCACCGCACTATCCAACTCGCGCCGGATGTTCTCCATGAGCTTGTTGAAATCGTCATCGCTTTCAACCGGATCGTCGGGAATCCAGACCCGGGAAAAATGGTTGGTCACGCCACGCGGCCGCATATCGTCGAATTCCGGCTGGACCGACGTGTTGGTCGATGGCGCCACCACCGCGAACAGTTTGCGCCACCCGAGAGAATCCACCATCGAACTTTCCTTAATCTGCTGCCTGTACGGCCTGAACCGCCTGACCGGGATACAAAACTTCCAGCTCTGCTATCACCGCGTCCAGGGACATGACATCGGCATATTTTTGATCCATATCGAACAAATTTGCTTCGTGCGGCCCTATCGCCCGGTCGCCGACGCATTCCCTCGGCACGATGGGGCGGAAACCATTGCCCATGGCGTCGACCACTGTCGCCCGTACGCACCCCGACGTGGTGCAGCCGGTAACGATGGCGGTGTCGACCTGTTGCATGGCGAGCCAGCTCCCCAGATCGGACATGAAAAAACCCGACGGGTAACGTTTTTCCATCACCCGTTCCCCCGGCCTGGGTTCCAGCTGATCGACAATTTTGGTGGCGTCGCTGCCACGCGTCAGGCCCTCTCGCATGCGCGGCATTTTCAGATTGAAGATCCCGTCTTCACTGCCGTCTTCGGCATAGACATGGGTGGTGTAGGCGATCGGCAAATCCAGATGACGGGCCACCGCCAGTAAGGTTTCGGTGTGATCGATCGCTTCTTGAATGTTGCCGCCGCCAAAAGCGTCCGGATCGTTAAAGCCGTTGATGAAATCGATGATCAGTAACGCAGGCTTTTTGCCAAACCCCATCCGCGCGCCAAGGCCTTGCTTTTCATAGATGTCGATATCGCCGGACATTCCGAGACCTCCGCCATGGATAAAAGATGCGCGGAGGATACACCGGGGTCACGCTGGACAGCAACTCGCCGCCGACGCGAGCGCTCGGTCAAGCTTGTGTCTGTCGCGACCGGGTAAGAACAACAGCGACGATGGAAACCGCGGCGATTCCCGCAAGGACCATATACATGAGCTGTGGCCTGCCGGCATCCATGATCCAGCCGCATATCAGCGGCCCAAGCAGGTTGCCGACACTCATGCCCGACGACGTAAAGCCGAAGGCGACACCGGCCGACCCCAGGGGCGTGGTGTTCTTGATCATCACATCCCGCGACGGGCTGCTGATCCCATAGACCATGCCGGCGCCGATCATGGCCGCCAGGGTCACCGCCAGCACCGCCCCTTCGAAGGCCAGAAGAAGGACAAACAGCACCATGGTCATCATGGCGAGCGAGGTTACCACATTGTGCCTGCCGGTCCTGTCGGCCAGCCAGCCGCCAATCAGGACCCCCACGGCGCTGGCGACAAGGTGCGCCGTCAGGGCGAGGCTCGCCGTTAATTCCGCAAGCCCTTGAAACATCACGTTGGCGGGGATCGAAAACGCCATGATGCCCGACGTTACGGTCGCCGAGAGCGCAAAGAACGCAAACATCATGAGCATGGGCAGCGACGCCATCAGACGGATGCCGGCCGCCACCCCACGCGGCCCCTGCCCGTCCACGGTGGTTCTTTGCGCCAGCGCCTGCCGGTCATCCAGAAAACGCGCCCCCGCCATCATGGCCAACACGATCGCCAACCCCGCGACGCCCACCAGCATGATCGCCAGGCGCCATCCCAGCGCGGCCGCCATCGGCAGCATGATGAGGGCGGCAGAGGCCCAGCCGAGATAACCGGTAAAGGAATGAATACTGAACGCCCGCCCATGGACCGTGTCGTCCAGCTTCGCCGCCATGATGGCGAAATCCGCCGGGTGAAAGACGCTATTGCCCATACCGGCCAGGGCAAACAGAGCGAACAGCGCCCAGTAGGAAGACAAGAATCCAACCAGAAGGAGGCTGACGCTCATCAGCCCGATGCCGCACAGCAGGATGACCCGCCCGCCGATGCGGTCGACCAGGAACCCCACGGGAATTTGCCCCACCGCCGTCGTGGTCGCCATGACCGATACAATGGCGCCGAGCGCCACATAGCTGACTCCCAGTTCCTGTTTCATCAGCAGGAACAAAGGCGGCAGGGCCAGCATCACGAAATGACTGAAAAAATGCCCGGCGCCGATCAGGGCAATCAGCCAGTTCCGGTCATGTTTTTCCATAATAACACTTGTTTTCATTATGTTATGGATTTTCGTTTTTCGGTCGATACGTTGTCTAAACCCATTACTAACAGCATCTCCCGTTATGTCCTCGCATTCTCGAAATACGGTTTGGGGTCACTATTTGGGTCACATTATTTCCCGAAATACCTAATGCACGGTCCCTGCTGGCGCCGGTCCCGCGACTGACAACTCCCTCACGGCCTCAACAATCCTGAGCCACACACCCCGCCCATCCATATCGCCAGCGGCAAGTAACTCGTCGGCACGTTGGGCTGCTTCTATCTCCGCTTCCAGCGTGCCGCGCTGTTCGATGAGAAGGTTGGCGGTGCGGTAGATGTCGA
>JAQBTY010000382.1 GCA_027624735.1 Pseudomonadota bacterium
CAACAAGAATCCTTTTCAATGGGCCCAGCAAGCGTTAATTTCGCTTTCTCAATGAGTCGGGGTATATCCAAATTTTCCGCTTGGCCGTAACCGTAGAGGGACCAAAATGGCGCGTCAATGCACCAGCGGCCGGCTCTAAAAACCTCTTCATTGCCCGTCAACCCTTTGCCAATTAGTATCCGCAGCGGAATCAAGAGGAATGAGCGTGCCAGACGAACAATCCGCCCCGAAATGGATGAAGCCAACCGCCGAATACGGTCCGTTGGCCGTGTTTTTCCTGGCCTACTGGAAATGGGATTTATTGACGGCAACGGCGTGGCTGATGGGCGCGACCGTCATCGCGCTCGTCATTTACTACGTGTTTTCCCGCCGTGTTCCCATGATGCCGCTGATGACGGCGATCATCGTCGGCATCTTCGGCGGGCTGACCTTGTGGCTGCAGGATGAGACCTTCATCAAGATGAAACCGACCATCGTCGAGGGTCTCTTCGCGGTCATTCTGCTAGGCGGCCTCGCCTTCAAGCGCCCGCTGTTGAAACCGCTTATGGGCCATGCCTGGCCGATGGAAGACCGCGGCTGGAGCCTCCTGTCCTTCCGGTTTGCAATCTTTTTCGCCGCCATGGCGGTGCTGAACGAAATCGTATGGCGCAACTATCCGACCGACATATGGATCACCTTCAAGGTCTTCGGCCTGATGGGGCTGACGCTTGTCTTCGCCATTACGCAGGCGCCGCTGATGAAGCGGTACGCCCTGCCGCTGGAAAACGAAGCCGGCAAAGAGAGCTGATTCTTCCTCGGTTATTTATATGCCCGCTTTGCAGCCGTTCTTATCAGGTGATAGCGTTCGGCTGTACGTGAGATAGACAGGGCATCGATCCATGCGCGTTGCGATGATGGGAAGCGGCGGAATAGGCGGCTATTTTGGCGGCCGGCTCGCGGCACACGGGTGCGATGTAACGTTTATCGCCCGGGGACGTCACCTCGAAGCGATCCAGGCCCATGGTCTCCGTATCGACAGCCGGGATATGGGTGACGCCACCATCCAGCCCGCGAAGGCGACCAACGATCCCGCCACCGTCGGGCCGGTGGATTATGTGATCATCGGCGTCAAGCTATGGGACACGGCCGACGCGGGCCACGCCATATTGCCCATGGCCGGACCGGAAACAACCGTGCTTTCTCTTCAAAACGGCGTCGAATGCGATGACATACTGGCCCGGATCGTCGGCGCGGACCGGCTCATCGGCGGCATGGCTCAAATCGCCAGCTCCATCGGAGCGCCCGGTATCATCAAGCATATCGGCACCATGCAGCGCGTGGTGATCGGCGAGCCGGCTGGCGGATCGTCACCGCGGATAGAGGCCCTGCACGAAGCCCTTAAAGCAGCCGGTGTCACCGCCGAAATCAGCCCTGACATAGAGCGGACGATCTGGGAAAAATTTGTCTTTCTGGTCGGCCTCAGCGCTACCACCTGCATGATGCGGACCACCATCGGCCCCATACGCGAAGATCCCGACCGCCGTGACATGCTGTTGAACGTCATGCGCGAAACCGTCGCGGTGGGCCGCGCCAAGGGCGTTGCCCTGCCCGCGGACTATGCCGAGGACCGGCTCGTCTTCACCGACGGGTTGCCGGTGGATATGACATCTTCCATGCATCACGATCTGGAGTGCGGCAATCCTCTGGAAGCCGCCTGGCTCAGCGGCGCGGTCGCCCGTTTCGGACGCGAACTCGGAATCCCGACGCCCGTCAATCAGGCGGTGTTTGCCACGCTCAAACCGCACGCCGCCCCGGGGCCGTGAAGGTGGCTGGGCCGGGCGCAAACAAATATGGGGGCCATTACACCGTCGATTAGGGCGTGATAGGGTCTGGGACCAACGGAAACACAGGGAGAGACCCGCATGGACCGCCCCCGGACAATGTTCGAAAAAATCTGGGATCGTCACGTCATCACGACGAACGAGGCCGGACAGAGCCTTCTCTTTATCGACCGGCACTATTGTCATGAACTGTCCTTCCATGCCTTCAACATGCTGCATGGCAACGGCAGATCAGTACGCCGTCCCGACCGCACTTTCGCCATACCGGATCACTACACCCCCACGACCGGATTGAGCGACGGTGATTTCGCGGATCAGGACCGCCGCGATCTGGTTAGTAATCTGGCCAACAACGCAGCCAGGAACGGCGTGACGCTGTTTGGTCTGGAAGACAACCGGCGTGGCATCATCCATGTGGTGGGACCGGAACAGGGCCTGACCCAGCCGGGCATGGTTGTCGTGTGCGGCGATTCCCACACCGCGACCCACGGCGCGCTTGGCGCCTTTGCGTTCGGTATCGGCGCGTCCGATGTCAGTCACGTCCTGGCGACGCAGACCCTGTGGCAGCCAAGACCCGAATCCATGCGGGTTTCAGTAGAAGGAACACGGCCGAACGGCGTTACGGCGAAAGACGTCATCCTCGGGATCATCGGTCATATCGGCGCCGCCGGCGGTACCGGTCACGCCATCGAATATGCCGGGTCCTGTATCCGCGCGCTATCGGTGGACGAACGGCTGACCGTCTGCAACATGTCGATAGAAGCCGGCGCGCGCACCGGCATGGTGGCGCCGGACGACGTGACCTTCGCCTACCTGAAAGACCGGCCCTTTGCGCCCGTCAGCGCTGACTGGGAAAAGGCTCGACGCTACTGGGAAGCCCTGCCGAGCGACGATGGCGCACCTTTCGACAAGGATGTCACCATCGATGCCGCAACGCTCGCCCCCATGGTGACATGGGGCACCAGTCCGGAGGATGTCTTGCCCATCACGGGATCCGTGCCCGACCCCGCAAACGAGGCAAATCCCGCCCGTCGCGAAGCGCTGGAGCGAAAGCTCAGCTACATGGGCCTGAAACCCCTAACCAAGCTGTCGGAGATAGCCGTCGACCGGGTCTTTATCGGCTCCTGCACCAACAGCCGCATCGACGACATTCGCGCGGCGGCCAGCATCGTCAAAGGCAAGAAGGCCAAGATCCCCGCCATGGTGGTGCCGGGATCGGGGCTGATACGGCTGCAGGCGGAAGCCGAAGGGCTCGACCGCGTCTTCACCGAGGCCGGGATCGATTGGCGGCCGGCGGCCGGCTGTTCCATGTGCATCGGCGTCAACGGCGACTTTGTCACGCCGGGTGAGCGCTGCGCCTCCACATCGAACCGCAATTTCGAAGGCAGGCAGGGGCGTGGCGCACGGACTCATCTGGTCAGCCCGGCCATGGCGGCCGCGGCGGCCATAACCGGATATTTCACCGACGTGCGCACGATGGAGACCCTCTGATGGAACCGTTCAGACGATTTACCGCCATCGCCGCGCCGATGGACCGCGACAATATCGATACCGACCAGATCATTCCCGCCCGCTACCTGATGATGCCGCGGGACGAGCGCTACAAGACCTATGTCTTCCGGGACCTGCGGATCGATCCGGAGGGGCGGGAGATCGAGGGCTTCATCCTGAACCAGCCTGCGTTCCGCGACGCCAAAATTATCGTCGCCAGGCATAATTTCGGATGCGGATCATCGCGCGAGGGGGCGGTCTTTACGCTGAGAGACGCGGGTTTCCGCTCGATCATCGCCACCAGCTTCGGCGATATTTTCTACAACAATTCATTCAACAACGGCGTCCTGCCGGTCGTGCTGCCGGCGGAGATTATCGACGACTTGCATGCGCAACTCGCCGAAAATCCCGGTGCGGAGATCACCGTCGATCTGGAGGCTCAAACCGTCATCGACCCGAACGGAACGGCCCACCCCTTCGACATCGACCCGCACCGGCGTCACCGCCTGCTCAACGGCCTCGACGCGGTCGGCTACACGCTTCAGTTCAAAAATGACATCGAAGAGTTCGAGGCCGAGTATCAGAAACAGGTTAGTTGGCATTGATATTGAGAATGTACAGCTTCAACTGGCGTCTGGCTCAGGTGCCATCCCTCATTCGTCATTACCGGGCCCAAGTGCGTTTCACGCCCAATGGCCACTACTGTCCGGTTTAATTTCATGGGCTGGGCACAAGGCCTTGTTTCTGCATACCTCTCAGCGATTTGTGCCAATTGAGACACGAATTGCCCCCTCTCCGTCATGGTCGGCCTTCGCCACTACTGTCCGGTTTAAATTATTGGACACGGCGCATGGCATTGA
>JAQBTY010000383.1 GCA_027624735.1 Pseudomonadota bacterium
CTGGATGCCAAGTTAGCGAAAAACACCACCCGCAGATCCTTCCGGAACACCCAGGGTGAGCAATTACTATGCTCGAAGCCGGTGAGATCGATGCCTATTACGGCGCCCGCCGGCCGGAAGCGCTGGATAACGGGGAAAATGTGGCCCGGCTGTTTCCCAACTACCGTGAGTTGGAAAAGGCCTACTACCGCAAGACCGGCTTTCATCCGATCATGCACACGGTGGTCATGCGCGAAGAACTTTTTCAGGAACATCCATGGGTCGCTGAAAGCTTGTATAAGGCGTGCGAAGCCTCCAAGGAATGGGCCATCAAACAGATGAAATTTTCCGGCGCGCAAAAACTCATGCTCCCCTGGCTGTACGATGAAATCGCCGAAATGGAGGCGTTGATGGGCAAAAACGCCTGGGCCTACGGAATCGAGGCCAACCGCCCCATCCTGGAAGCCTTCATGCAGTACCTCGTCGACCAGCATTTCCTGGAAAAGCCGTCACCGATCGACGATCTGTTCACCCCGATCATTTCGTGGAGCGAATAGAAATTAGTCCCCCTACTCCGCCGCCGCGGCCCTGTTGAGCGCTGCCGCGTGATCGGGCAAGACGATCTCGCCATCATCGACCAGCTTTTGCACCGCGCCTTCCACCGCCGTGCCTTTGAAGAAATCCGGGTTCATCTGGACGTGCAGTTCGGCGACGTTCTTGAAGATAAAGCTGCGGAAATCGTCGTCGGTCATCAGGCCGTTATCCACCAGCTCATGGGCTTCCGCGACGGGCAGGCGAATATCGGGCACATCCCAATGACCGATATCGGAACTGAACAGCGCCTTTAGCTTCACATCGAAATGATTGAGCGCGGGGTTGAAGGCCACCGCGTTCATGCGGTCGTCCGCCTCGCAGCCAAAATAGAAATTGGGCACGAACAGGTCGCGGATATCCTCTTCGCTCCTTGCCTGGCAATGCCGGAAATCATCCAGGCTGCGCTCATCCTTCCAATGGAACGAAAACAGATTGTCGGCGTTTTCGCGCACCGCGATGCGTTCCGCCGTCAAATACTCATTGCCGTATTTCTCGAACATCTCGACCATGAGATCCATATTGAGCGTCGCCGGATCCATGTGGTTTTTCAGATAATCCACATTGCGTTTTTCCCAGAACTCACACAAATCGTTATAGAGCGCACTGGCCCAGCCGACGCCGCCTTCGAGGAAGCCGAAATTGAGCGTCGGGAAGCGTCTGGTCACGCCGCCCATGAACATGGAACGGCAGAGATGTTCGTTACCCACACCGAAGCTGCCAAGCCGGTTATAGACGAAATTGTCCGGTGACATGCGCCGCGCCGTGCTTTGCGCGCCGCCATGGCCGGTGATGGCGACCCCCAGTTCCACACAGCGCCGCCAGAACGGGTCGTAATCCATGTCGCTGTCGATGGTGAAGGAATGGATCTGCTGCGTCTTGCCGGCAAGTTCCGGCATCGCCGCCGCCACCTCGGGAACCGGTCCGCGCCATTCACCGGGAATCGACACGGTTTTGAAACCCAGTTCATTGACCGCGTACTCCAGTTCCGCCAGCGCTTCGGCCGGTGAATGCATGGGGATCACCGCCGACGCCGTCATGCGGTCGGCATAGGGGCCGAACATATCGGCATAAAGCATGTTGAGCGCGCGATGCAGCGTTTGGCGCAGTTCGGGATCGCGAACCTGCTGCGCGCCAAGGCCTTCGCTGGTGTAGATGACGGCAAAATCGATCCCGGCCTCGGCCAGCCGTTCGTAATAGAGCCCCGGCAACATGACCGTCGCCCGATCGATACTCATCTCCCCCGATGGGGACGCCCAAAAACCGTTGCGCTGGCTGCTTTTATTGCGACCCGCCTGCCTGGCCTCGAACGCAGCCAGAACGTCGGGTCCGGCGATCTTCTTGACAAAATCATGCAGCGCAAACCGCGCCTCTATGACATGCGCATCGGCATCGATAATGGGGTAGTCGATGGCATCACGGATTTTACGGACGCGTTCGACGGGTTCACCGACCTGGTACATAGCTTGCCTCCCAACAGGGCTGGAACGGGGAATATTTTTATGGTTGGGGATATCCTATGCCCAATTCATCCAGCGTGCCATAAAACTCACTTGTCATCCCCGCCAAGCGAAGCGCGAGCCGGGACCCATAAATCGGCGAGATCCCATGGGTCCCGGCTCGGGGACCGGGATGACAGAGGAGTTTTATGGCAAACGAAATGCGACGGTCGCAAAATGAATCACGTCCGAGAGTGACGACTAGTCGTAGGTTGGCGACGCCGCGGTAACGACCTGGATCATTCCGCGGCAGCAACTGCGGCATGTTCGGAGTGCAGGCGGAAACCCCGATAGCCTTCGGCGACGACTTCTTCGCAAATTTTCCGGTAGGTGCCGACACCGCCGATATAGGGCATGAAGAGACGCGGTTTGCCGGGGATGTTGGCGCCCATGTACCAGGAGTTGGCGCGGGGAAATAGGGTGCCGTTGGCCACTCTCTGAACGGTTTCGACCCATTTGTCCTCGGCCTCCAGTTCCGGTTCCATCAGCTCCAGCCCATGCTCGCGCATATGGATCAGGCAGTCGGTCACGAAATCCACATGCTGCTCCATGGATGTGGCCATGTTGCCTTTGACCGACGGGCTGCCCGGTCCGGTGATGGTGAACAGGTTCGGGAATGATTCCGACATGAGCCCGAGATAGGTGCGCGGGCCGGCGTGCCATTTATCCTTCAGCGCCAGCCCGTCCCTGCCCCTTATGTCGACCTTGAACAGCGTGCCGGTCATGGCGTCGAAGCCGGTTGCGAAGACGATACTGTCGAACCGGAAGTCACGGCCATTGGCCACCAGCCCGTCCGCCGTGATGCGTTCGATCGGTGAACCACTGACGTCAACCAGCTCCACATTTTCCCGGTTATAGGTATGGTAATAGTCGGTATCGACGCAAAGGCGTTTGGTTCCGATCGGATAGGTCTTGGGTGCGAGGGTTTCGGCCGTGGCCGGGTCCTTGACGATTTTCCTGACCTGCTCACGGGTAAATTCGGCCGCGGTTTCGTTCGCCGCCTCGTCCACCAGAAGGTCGTTGAAAGACCCGAGAAACGCGAACCCGCCCATGATCCAGCGTTTTTCAAAAATTTCGCGACGTTCTTCTTCGCTGACCGAAAATGTCGATATGTCGTTGGATTCCTTGTAGCTGCCGCCGCCGGCGTAGCGCATGGCGGCGCGGCGCTCCGAATACTGCTCTTTCCATTCGCGCTCATACTCAGGTGTCATCGGCACATTCCGCGACGGCACGGAATAGTGCGGCGTGCGCTGGAAGACGGTCAGGTGTGCGGCTTCCGCCGCCAGGATCGGGATCGACTGGATACCGGACGACCCCGTGCCGATCACCGCGATTCGCTGGCCGGTGAAATCTATTTTCTCATGCGGCCAGTTGCCGGTGTGATAGGTGTTTCCCTGGTAGTCCGAAAGGCCATCGATATCGGGCATGTTCGCGGTGGAGATACAGCCGGTTGCCATGATATAGAACTGGGCCGATATTTTTTCGCCGGTATCCGTCTCGATCGTCCAGCGGCGCGCACCCTCGTCAAAATGGGCTGATGTTACCGTTGTATTGAAGTCGATATCCTTGCGCAGATCGAACCGGTCGGCCACGTGACTGAAATAGGCCAGGATATCCGGCTGCGCCGAGAATTTTTCCGGCCAGCGCCATTCCTGCTGCAGCGCGTCGTCCCATGAATAGGAATATTGCATGCTTTCCACGTCGCACCGCGCGCCGGGGTAGCGGTTCCAGTACCAGGTCCCACCCACGTCATCGCCGCGCTCGAAAACCCGTGTCGAAAAACCGAGGCCGCGCAGGCGATGCAGGAGATAAAGACCGGAGAAGCCGGCGCCGACGATAACGGCGTCAACCGACCGTGGAGCGACGCTGCGGTGTGACATGCTTTTTCGATCCTTAACGTTCCAGCCGACCAAGGATGGCGCGAAGAACCAACCACGTCAATCCGTCACATACCGATGAAGTGTCACGATAGGCTGGCGGGATCGTCCGGGTGACGCCGTGTCGGTAAGCGGCCTCATCCCGCCGGGGGCAATGGAGTCTTGCCGAGGATCATATCGGCGGCTTTTTCGGCGATCATGATGACGGGGGCGTTGGTGGCG
>JAQBTY010000384.1 GCA_027624735.1 Pseudomonadota bacterium
TGGTGGCCTTCCGCCCCGGGTCCAGCACGGGCGCGCGGGTTTCATCGACGAAGATGCGTCCAGTGCGCGCTCGATCGGGAGGACGCGGTTCCGAGGATAAAATGTGCCCGTGCTTCCTATTTTGAACTCTCCGATGGCATAGGCCTTGCGCTCTGAGACATCGAAGTCCGCGAGGCGGTAAGGCCATAGAGCACCGGTGCCTGTTTCGGGGAGAGATTTTCCAATGAGCGTAATCTCCGCTTTAACACGGTGAATGCGATCAAGTGTTTCTGTGGCGTGAACGGATACCGCATCGAAAGCATCCGGCGAGACATTTATAATGGCCTGTATCGCGGGGAGCCCATCCCATTTGTCATTTTCTGTAGGCTCAACGTTTGGCCGGACGTTGAACCATCCGCATCCGCCGTCCACTTGTTCTCTCGTCTTTATCTCGGCCACCATTTCCGCATTGGGAGGCGTTCGTATAATTAGGAGGACGGGCTTACCTTCAAATCGCTCATCCTTATCGTAATGCTCGATGCGACCTCGCAGCCACATCTCCCGTTTCAGACCTAACTTCGGGCTGTATGACAATCCAACGCCGCCATATCGGAGGAGTGTTAACCCGATCTCAAAAAGCCGTTCTCCGATTTCGAGGGACATTTCTTTTCTTCCATCGATGCGCGACGCGTAATGACGCCCCTTGGTTCATCTATTTCCTCACAATCAGCCTACCATGGCGGTAACATTATGCATTTAATAGTTGAGCTTGGCCAACGCAGCACGTCGCATCTCGAAGGTGCTCTTGCCGCTGTAGGTGCTTCCTGTAAGCGTCGAACGCTCATGCCCAACAATGTCTTGCACCGTGCCCTCAGGTACTTCAGCACGTTCGAGCATTGTGATCACAGTGCCTCGGATCGAATGGAATACTTGTCGGTCACCGAAGGCCATATCGCGCTTCAGGCGAGTGAAGCGTTTTCCCAACACATCGCCCCGGTCGCCGTTCTTGTTCGGCTTCAGTCCCGACAGCACGAAGCCATCCGTCGTTTGGCCGACCAGCCGCGCCATCGTTTCCGCGAGTTCGCGATGGATTGGAATTTCGCGTACGCCTGCTTGCGTCTTGGCGGCTGCAACTAAAAACCTATCACTCTTCACGTCAGCCACCGGTAGTGCGCACAGCTCCTCGCGACGAGCGCCGGTGTACATGGCGAGCCGAATCAAATCGGCTAGCTTGAGGTCTTCCCGGTCGATGGCTGCGTTTAGTAGCCTTGCCATATCGCTCGGCTCGAACGGTTGCCACGATGCTCGCTTGACCTTCAGCCCGAGACGGTCGAACGGGGCGCTCTCTTCAGAAACCGCTTCGATAGTGGCCAAGTAAGCCCAGTAGGTTCGGCAATCGGTCATCATCCGTTGCACGGTGGCGGGCTTCAACTCGGTCATCAGTTCTGTCACCCAGCGGCGGACTTCTCGGCGGCTGATATCTCTCAACATGGGGAATTTTTCGCTCAGTCGAGCGATCGTTGCGCGGCGCATTCCGGCGGTCTTGGCCTGGACTTGCAATGATGAGAACCATTCATTGAGATGCTCGTCTGTCGGTACTGCGGCTCCAGTGGCTTCAGCATAGAAACGTTGAGCTTCGGGATCGCTTGAGGGCCTGTCGCCGACGTTCTCAACGTTGATCGCGCCGATGTCATCTGCCATCATATCGATCCGCTCCATAATGGCCGTCCGATCCTCGTCATCCTTCGCGTGCCGCAGAGCATCGCGCCAGTACCGGGCATCGTTATGATCGGGCTCCTCGCGCGCCTTAGCGATCAGTGATTTCCATTGGGAGATCAACGGTGCGGCGCGTCTCTCAGCGACAGACCTACTATCGGTTTTGAGTGTTTGCCGATATACGCGGCGTCCCAGGCGTTTGCGCACGTCCTTGGGAACGTCTAGATAGGCGAAATAGGTGCGGTGGCGACATTCAATTGGCACGGGTTGATCCCCAATTCCACCAACATATACCACCAATGTTATGTGCAATAAAGGCGAGAATTCTGCTATTATAAGGACTTACTCATCATATTTGTCTCCTCCCCTAGGGGACGCCATTTAAATCAGTGAGTTACGATTGATTTTGGTCTCACTGATCGGTCGTTTCTCTTCTGATTCTCGACTATACATCCGGTGAGGTGCTGGGAAGAAGGGTGTCGAACTCTTTCCTAGCCGACAGATCGGGTCGGTTGTGCCGAGAGACGTGGTCCCGTGAATATCCTCGTTTCGGATATCGGGGCCGCCGACGAATTAAAGTGACGGATTGAAGCGATAGCGAACAGACCATTCGCCTTAACGGAATCGGTTTCTCAGGGTCCGAAGTTTTCCCCGCACCATATTGTAATGTCGGCGCCTCCGCTGAATTTTCTCGGCTTGGTCCAATTGCCGCAGGATGGTCTTGGTATCGCAATGAAATGCCGTGGCCGGTCGCCCGGGGTTTTCCGTCTTTGGTTTGGGCGTGCGCGCAATGAGCCGTATATGTTTGGCCGTGCTTTTTCGGGTGCTATCGAGGTCGCAGGCCAACACTTCGAACCCCACCGCTTCGAAAATATGCCGAAAACTCGCGACCGTAAAATGATGAAAATGGCCGGCCCCCACTTCTAACACCGAATGGGCGGTAGAATTAGCCGGCTCAAGAATGGATTTTTCATTGAAAAAAAGCAGGGCGCCGGGTTTGGTGATCTCGAATAGACGCGACAGGAAACGCCGTGGCCAGGGTAGATGGGCGAGCGTATGGATGGTCAACGCGGTAACCACATCGAAATAATCGTTCTCCAACTGGTCCAGACGGTGCCAATCAGATAGTGGAATCAGGATTATTTTTTCCAAATTGCGACTCTTGGTCGCGTAGTCCACGTTCGCCGGGAAGGGGTCTATTCCGGTAACGTCGGCGCCTTCCTGGACCATCAGCTCCGCCATGGAACCGCTTCTGGTGCGAAGGTCCAGCACCTTCTTGCCCTTCAAATCACAATGATCCGCTATGATAGGCAGCGCCCATCGGCGCATTTTCCGTTGTTCCCGCCTGACTTTTTGGCCGACGATCCCACCTTCTGTCAGGCGCGACGCGGCTCCCGCATCGCCTTCGAATTCTTCGTCATAAAACCGCGCCAGATCATTTGACTCTATGCAGGGGGAGGTAAAAAAATGACCGCATGCCTGGCACATCTTGATCGGGCATAGGACCGCGGACCCCGCGGCGACGTCCAAAAACTCCGTAGCGCCGCAGATTTCGCAATCGGTCACTATTCTTGTGCCGGGCACGTCGTTCCTGAGATTAGATGTTTGGTTCATCGAAATAACATTCCCCGCGTGATCAAAATACTCAATAAAGCAGCGCTCGCCGCATGTACATAAGGAAGGGGCTGCGTTCAGGAGCGGCGGAAAATTTACGATGACGGATGTCCGTTATGTGCTGATAGCTCAACCGGACCGCCGGGCAGCCCTCGTCATGCCTTAGGTCGACCCTGTGTCGTCGGGCGATTTCGTATCCTTCGGCTTTTTTCGGCGAATGATAATGTCGCCATTCTCCAATACTTCGGGCATCTCGTATTGCGGGACGGATTTGAACATGGTTTCCAGGGCCCGCAGGATTGTCCGCAGGCCTTCCTTCAGCGCCCTCTCTGCCTGTTCCGGCATACGGTCATTTGGCGTTGGTTTTTGGGCCTGTGTCGGCCCAGCGGCGATCAGGATCGCCATTGTCGCCCCAATAATATGACCCCCGAGTTTTACCATGGCTTATGACAGCTCCTAAAAATGGCGATATTACGGCGCGCTTCTGCGGAATGAAAGCGTCACACCGATGCGGATTGTGGGAACATTTCTGATCGCCGGTGGGTGTATTCTGGTCGGAAAATCGGTCTGACGCGCAGGCTGTCCAAATATATTTGCAGGATTCATCTCCCGAATGAACTATTGCTGAGGATCGTTGGCGATCCGGAGATTTACGATGCCGTTACGCTGCAGCAGGGACCTGTTTTCGAATTCGATGACAGTAATTTTGAACCTGTTTGCAGCCGATAAGTATTCGTTTGACCAAAAATCATCGAACCAGATGGGCGCGTATGAATCAAGGTGGCTTATCCCGTTAACTCAGGCTCGTCTATATGTGGTAACTGCGGTTGAACGTCCTTTTGGGGG
>JAQBTY010000013.1 GCA_027624735.1 Pseudomonadota bacterium
GACCGGGCAAGCCGGTCGCGCAAACACTACATCTAGCGCCACCTGAGTCAACGGGATAAGCCGCCACGGTTCGCAAGAAACCGGTTGCGGCTATTTAAACCGGGAGATAATTATGAAAAAGAACATTCGTTTAACAAGCATAGCCGCCGCGGTCGCATTCGGCTTTGCGGCCATATCGGCGCCCGTCATCGGCGCCGAGGAAATTTTCAAGGACAAGACCATTGGCGTTCTGATCGGCTTTGGCGCCGGCGGCGGGTATGACCACTATGGCCGTCAGTTGGCGCGGCACATCGGCAAGCAATTGCCGGGCAACCCCAACGTTGTGGCGGTTAACATGCCCGGCGCCGGTGGCTTCAAACTCATCAACTACCTGTACAATGTGGCGCCGAAAGATGGCACGGAGATGGGCATTTTTGCGCGGGGGGCTCCCTTGTTGGCCTTTGCCGGCGGGGCCAAGCAGGTGCGGTTCGATCCGCTGAAACTGACCTGGATCGGCACGTCGTCCAGCTATGCGGGTGAGGCCTATCTGCTGGCGGTTCGCAAGGATACCGGCATGACGTCGTTCAAGGATATTCAGAGGACCAGGAAAGAGTTGAACTTTGCCTCGACGGGCGCTGGCTCGGACGGGCACGATGTCCCGCTGATCCTGCGCGATGTCTTCAATATCAATGCGCAGGTCGTGCGCGGCTATCCCGGGGGGAACACCCTCTACCTCGCCGTTGACCGAGGTGAAATGGATGCCCGCATGGTGGGCTATTCCTCCGTCAAGGTAGCGCGGGATGGGTGGCTCAAGAAAGACGGGCCGGTGAATTTTTTGATGCAGTTCGCGACCAATAAGCGCCTGCCCCAATTTCCCGATGTGCCGACGGCACAGGAGTTGGTGACCAACGATGAAGACCGTGCGTTGATCACCTTGCTGGAAACGCCGTTCTTCATGGCACGCCCCTTTGCCGGGCCGCCCAACATTCCGGCCGACCGGGTGAAAATTCTGCGGGCGGCCTTCATGGCGGCCCATGACGACCCGGCCTACAAGAAGCAGGCCAAGCGTTTGCGGCTTCTCGTCAGTCCCAAGAACGGCGCCGAGGTTCAGGGTTTGGTGGAACAGCTCGGGAAGATGCCGCGGAAGCTTTTCGACCGCTACGCGTCCATTCTGGCCAACCCGAAATCGAAACTGCGCAAGGTCAACTGGATCAAGGTTTCCGGCATCGTGACCAAGACCGGCAAGAAGGGTCGTTTCGCCTTTAAGATTGACGGTAAGGGAAAAGACCAGAAGGCGCGGATGCGTGGCAGCTATACCAAGATCAAGGTGGGCGGTAAGGAAGCCAAGTCCAAAGCCGTGATGGTCGGTATGAACTGCAACATCTGGTGGGAAGGCCCCAAATCCACGCCCGGCCGGGTGGAGTGCGCGCAGTAGCCTGACTCGTTATTTCAGAGATCTAAGGGCGGCGCCGCTGGTGCCGCCCTTTTTTCGTTTGTGAACTGATATTCGAATAAATTACCGGCGGTATTTTTCGCTACGAAGTATCGCCCTGATTCTTTTCCATTTATTTTCGCCCGCGAACCGATGTCACGATGCCCAGGGCGACAAGCGTGAAGGCCGCCAGATGATATCCGTGCAGCTCTTCGCCCAAAACAGGTATGGCGATGGCGGCCACGAACAGGGGCGGCAGGTAGTTGAAGATGCCCATGCGCGCTGGGCCTAACGCCACGATACCCGCATTGATCAGATAGACCGCGCAGATCGAGGGAAACACCGCACAGAAGATTATGGCGCCGAGCGCCGGCGCGGTAAACACCACCGGCCGGCCGGCCAGCGTCTCTATAACGTAGGGCGGCAGCATCAGGGCGGTGCCCAGCATCATGGTGATCTGGAGCAGCACCACCGGGTGCAGTTCCTTGGTCACCCGGCCGATCAGGGTCTGGTAACAGGCGATGCCGATGCTGGCGCCGATCAGCCATAGATCGCCGCGATTGAAATCCATCTGGGTCAGGATGGCGGGATCGCCCCGCGTGATGACGGTGATGACGCCGGTCAGGGCGATGGCAATGCCGAGCCACTGATAGCGTGTAACGGTGCCCCGGAACAGGAACCACGACAGGGTCAGGATAAGCACCGGCCGCGCCACCGGGATCAGTCCGCCATTGAGCGCGGTGGTGTCCTGCAATCCCACATAAATCAGATTGTTGCCGAGCGGGATCATGACGATGCTTACCAGCAACAGCATCTTCCAGTGGGCCAGAACCAGCGGCCACTGCTCGCGCATTCTGGAGAGAGAGAACGGCAGGAACAGGAAACAGGCCAGCAGCCAGCGCCAGAACGACAGGCCGAGCGGCGGTATCTCCGTATGGGCCGCCCTGCCGACGATGATATTCAGCGCCATCAGCAGGAACGCCATCGTCAGGAAACAATAGGGACGCAGATTGCCGCCCCAGGCGTGAGAGAAGGTAGATGAAAGTCGGTTCATCTAGCCGTACAGCACCAGCATCAGGATGGAGGCGATGATGAGGGCGATCCCGATAAATTCCACCGCTCGGGTTCGTTCCTTGAAGAAAAAGATCGAGGCGATGAAGGTGAAGACCAGTTCCACCTGTCCGACCGCCCGAACATAGGCCGCGTTCTGCAGCGTGATGGCGATGAACCAGCCGGCGGATCCCAGAAATCCAACGGTTCCCACTGTGAGACCGGGCCGCCAGTGGCGGATCACGTCCCGTAACTGCCCCGGTTCGCGCAGCAGCAGATAAAACCCCATGATGAGTGTCTGAATGACCAGCGCCACCGCCAGCGTGAGAGACGCCCGGGGCAGCACGTCGCCGTCGCCCAGCGACAGGGTGGCGCCGCGAAACAGCACCACCGATGCGCCCAGGAACCCGCCGCTCAACAGCCCGATCAGGGTCGATCTTTCGAACAGGCTGGTGAACAGGTTCCGCCAGCTTATGGCGGTCTGCGCGCCAGCCAGCGCCATCACCCCGATCATGCCGATACCGATGGCAATGACACCGGTGAAACTGATGGTATCGCCCAGCAGCAGGAATCCCAATATGGCGACCTGCATCACTTCGGTTTTGGAAAAAGTCGTGCCGACGGCGAAGTTGCGGAGCGAAAACAGATAGACCAGCAGGAAGGTAAACAGGATTTGCGACACCCCGCCGAGCACGCAGTACATCAGGAACAACCCGTTCATCGCCGGGATCTCGTAGCCGCCGATTTCCGCTACCAGCCACAGGGTCGCCAGGGCAAATGGACAGGCGTAACAAAACCGCACATAGGCGGCGCCGCCTGTGGATAGCTTTCCCTTGATGTGCTTCTGCAGTGCCGACCGCAGATTCTGCATGAAGGCTGCAAACAGGGTGACCGGAATCCAGAGCTCCATCACCATGGATCCTGTGTTGGTGGTTCAAAAAGTAGGGATGGTTGCTGTACGCGTGCGCGTCACTCGATCCCGGCTCGGCGATGTTCTATCATACTCTTCACGAGAGAATCAGGGGCAGGGGGAAACATGCGGCCGATAGCTGATATTGCCAGGGATCTGCAACGCGGCGCCGTGACCAGTCGGAGTTTGGTTGAGGAGGCGCTGGCTAAAATCGAGGATCCGGCGGGGGAGGGATCGCGCACGTTCATCCGCGTGTTTCGCGACTCCGCCTTGGCGGCGGCCGATGCCAGCGACTGTTTGCGCGCCGCCGGTCTGGTGCCGTCGCCGCTGGCCGGAATCCCGGTGTCGATCAAGGATCTTTGCGATGTCGCCGGGGTGACCACCTATGCCGGGTCTCCCACCCTGCGGAACGCCCCGCCCGCGACGCGTGATGCGCCGGTTGTCGCCAGGCTGCGGGCGGCGGGCGCGGTAATTATGGGTACAACCAACCTCACCGAGTTCGCTGTCGGTGGGCTCGGACTCAATCCGCATTTCGGGGACTGCCGCAACCCCTACGACCGGGAGACCGGCCGTGTGCCCGGCGGCTCGTCCGCCGGCGCGGCGGTGTCGGTGACAGACGGGATGGCGGCGGTAGGGCTCGGCACCGACACGGCCGGATCGGTGCGCATACCGGCATCCCTGTGCGGTCTGGTTGGTTTCAAGCCGACAAAATCACGAGTGCCGACCAATGGCGTGTTCCCGCTGTCGACGACCCTCGATTCCGTGGGGCCGCTGGCGCCAACCGTCGCCTGCTGCGCCGTGACAGACGCGATATTCGCCAATGAGGATCCCGTCGTGCCGGATGCGATTCCGCTGGACGGTTTGCGTTTCGGGATTCCCGATACGCTGGTCATCGATGATCTGGAACCGGCCGTCCAGGTTGCGTTCGACAGCGCTTTGAGCACGCTGTCTGGTGCCGGCGCCCGGATCGAAATCTTCAAATTCCCGGAGCTCGCAGAACTCGGCGGGGTCGGGCGCAACCGGTTCCCGGCCATGGTCGAAGGGTATTCGATCCATCGCGAGCGGCTCGAATCCATGATCGATCTCATGGATCCGCGCATTTCAGAGCGGCTGCTTGGCGGGCTCAAGTTGAGCGGTCCGGATTATTATGAAATCCTGGAATTCCGCAAAGGCTTTATCGAGCGCGCTACGGCGATCACCTCCCGTTTTGACGCGGTGATAATGCCGACGCTGCCGATCACCGCACCGCCCATCGCCGACTTCCATGGCAGTGACGAGCGGCTGCGGGACCCGCACGTGATCATCATCCGCAATACCTGTGTTGCCAATCTGCTCGACCGCTGTGCGCTGACCATACCGTGCCATGAGCCGGGCGCGGCGCCGGTGGGGTTCACGCTGATGGGCGAAAACATGGCGGACAGGCGCATCTTTGGCATTGGACAATCGGTCGAAAAACTATTAAGTCCAATTCTTTAGAGCACTCGGCAAAGAAACAGGATGAATAAATGGCCGCGCCGCTGATCTATGTCTTGCTTGGTCCCAACCATAATATGTTGGGCGAGCGCGAACCGCACCTCTATGGCACCCAGACCATGGGCGAGGTGGAAATCTTCTGCACGGAGGAGGCGGCCAAGCTCGGCGTCGAGATCGTTTTTCGCCAGTCCAACCACGAAGGGGATCTGCTCGACTGGATTCACGAAGCCAACGGGACGGCCATCGGGGTGGTCCTGAACGCCAGCGCTCTCGCCAGGACATCGTTGGTGCTGCAGTCAACGGTGAAGGCGGTTTCTGTGCCGGTGATCGAAGTACACGTGACCAACATCCATCGCCGGGACGACCGGCCGGGGTCGGCGCTTTGCAAGGTTGCCGCGGGCCTGATCACCGGGTTCGGCAACGACAGCTACCGGTTGGGCATGATGGCGGTGTGCCGGCTGGCGGGGCTGGGCGCGACTTAAAGAACGACAGGAGGAGGGTATTATGATCGAACGCGAACATTTCGGCGGAACGTGGCAACGGGACCGGTCCTTTTCGCCGGCCGTGACGACAATGGGCGGCAAAATTATCTGGGTCGCCGGCCATGGCGCGCCTGTTGACGATCAGGGTAATTCGCTGGCCGGAAAATTCGGCGCCCAGGCGCGGCAATGTTTCAAAAACATGCAGGTGACGCTGGACCGCGCCGGCGCGACGCTTGCCGATCTCGTGACCATGACGGTCTTTATCACCGATTCCAGAAACGGCGACGAATTCACCAAAATTCGGGCCGAGTTTTTTGCGCAAGACAAGTGGCCGGCCAGCGCCCTGATCACCTGCGACGGCCTCGCCCAGCCCGCCATGCTGGTGGAGATCCAGGGCATCGCCGTGGTCGACGGCTAGGGGAACCGCCACTGGCGGTTTGACGCCCGGTAATTTGACTGAACCACAAAACAGGAATTCGGATTTTCGCACGATGACTGAAACCGATGAGCCGGGCAGCAAGACCCGACCCCCATAAATATGCGTAAAGGCCGTACGCGGAACCGCATCCTGATCGTCTTCGGCGTTACGATCTTTTCCCTCGTGCTTGGGCTCATATTTCTGCCAATGCCGGTCGCGCGGTATCTGGTCGCGGGCCAGTTGAACGAATTGGGTATTGTGCATAAGGGTTTCGATTCCCTGGAAATCGATCTTTGGAACCAGGAGATCAAGGTCGGGCCGCTGGCGTTTCAGAGAGAAAACGCGGCGCCCGGTCAGATCGCCCAGTTTTCGCTTAAGCTGCGCCTCGTCAATTTGCTCAGCCGTCGTGCGATTATTGACCATGTCGTCATCGATGGCGTCGATTTGAAAATTCACAGAACCGCGACCGGGGCGATCAGCTTTAACGGTATAGGTCTGAAAGAATTCATCGCCAAACTAATCGCTACCATAGGAGAGGGGGCCGGCACTATCATCGGTGAAAATCCATGGCAGGGCGCTCTGGAGAAACTGCGACTGCGCAACAGCCGCGTGGTTCTGGATCAGGAAGGGGCGGGCAATCTCACCGTCAAAATCGAGCGCCTGAATTTGAATGGTTTTCGCACCTGGGAGCCGGAGAATCCCGGCAAATTCGATCTTGATGCAACGGTAAACGGCGTCAGTTTCAAATGGCGTGGTGAAGCGCGTCCGTTTGCCGACAAAATCACCTTGGCGATCGATGCAACGGTGAATGACGTGGAAGTCACGAAGATCGAAAAATACTTCGGGTCACTGGGACTTGAACGGGGCGGCGGCGTCCTGAGCAGCCATTTCAAGCATCAGGTTTCGCTTCATGCGAATGGACGGATCGACTGGGCCACAAAGGGAAAAATCGAGATCAGCAAAGCCGACTTTGCGCTGGCCGGCCGGGGCGGGCTCCGCTTCGACGCCGCCGCTATAAATGTCGCCGCTAGATTTTCCGTTCAATCCGACAATAGAATTGAGGTGACATCCGGCGGTAGCGTTGTCATGGGCAGGGTCCGTGTCGTGACGCCCGACGATCGGTCCATTGCCATTAAGAGGCTTACCGTTGACGTGGCGAATCTGGTTGGAAAAATTCTGCCCGATGGAACCATGCAGGCGACCATGATCCCGCGCCTGGTGGCGCAAGGCGCGAAGCTCGATGGTCTTGCCTCTGCCCGGATCAATCGGATTGACCTGAGAATGTCCAGGTTCGGCTTGAAAAACGCGGCGAAAGCACTTTCGCTAAGGGCGGTCGGAAAGGCCAGCATGAAGGGCGTAGCGGTGGCGGTACCGGCGATGGGCCAGAACCCGGCCGCCGACGTAAATATTCGATCGTTGTCAGTCCCCATACGTAAACTGTCCCTGTCCCTGTCGCTGACGGGCGGCGCGCCCCGTTGGCGGACGGTTTTTTCCCTGGCGATCAAGAATTTGACGACCCGGATAGCGAGGGGGGACACCGCCGATGTGCGTCTGCGGACTTTGACCGCGGACGATGTGCGGGTTGATCAGAAATTGGCGGTTGTGGTGAAGCGGCTGCTGCTTGGCGGGCTGAACGCAAGGCTCAGCGACAAAATTCTGCCGGGGATGGGGACCAAACAGCCCGACATTCCGGTCGAGGCAGCGAATGAAGGGGCGGCGGGTGACATCTCGCTGCCATGGCGACAAGTTAGGGTCTCGATCAGTCGTCTGGCCCTTATGGATCGCGGCGACGTTCAGATCAGGGATGCCTCGGTCGCACCGGCGGTCGATTTCAAATTGGCGCTGGAAAGGCTCGATCTGAAAAATCTGGATACTGGGAACACCCAACGAAGATCGGATCTGAGGCTGAAGGCCAGGATCAATGAATTCACCGAACTCGATCTATCAGGGTGGGCTACCCTCTTCAGGCGAAAGCCCGATTTCGACCTCAAGCTCTCCCTGAAGGGACTGGAACTTCCAAGATTTTCCCCTTATGTGGCCAGGGCCGCCGGCATGAATGTGGATAGTGGCCAACTGAATTTGGATATGGTGGCGATTGGAAAACAGTCGGCCCTTGACCTGAAGCTTGATGTAAATCTGCGTAACCTTGAGTTAGGCATGCAATCGCCGGAAGTCGCTAAAAAGCTTTCCGAGGCGATTGGCATGCCTGTTCAGACGGCAATTGGTTTACTGCAGGATTCCGATAAAGCCATCAACCTTCAAATCCCAGTGGGCGGGACAATCTCCGATCCTGAAGTCGATCTGGGCGATGCGGTTCAGAAGGCCGTTGGCGGTGCGCTGGTATCGTTGTTCCCGCCGACGGCAATTGCGTCAATGCTCATGTCGGCAAGCAAGGGCGCGGCCACCTTTGCCCCGATTCCCTTTCAGGTTGGCACGGCAATGCTGGACGAGGCCGGCGAAACAACGGCGAGGAACCTTGCTCAATTCCTGGCCAGGCGGCCAAAATTGTCTCTTCGGGTCTGTGGCCGCGCAACCCGCGGCGATGTTGAGCAATACAAGACGCAGATCTTGGAGCAACAGAAAATCGTTCAAAGACTTGAAAAATCGGTCACATCGAAAGCGACGAAAATTAGCAAGGCCTCGGCGCTCACCGTGGGGGAAATTTTTGAATCGGCGAAAAATCCATTGGCCAAGCTTGCGCTGGACCGTACCCGATCAGTGCGCAACTTTCTGCTGGCGCAAGATAAAAACCTGAAGGGACGCGTCTCCGAATGCCGTTCGGTCTATAACCCCAAGGACAAAACGCCGCCCCGCGCCGAGGTGACCTTGTAGGGCGGAAGTCCGCCTGCGTTAATTGTCGGGAAACGCGCCGCTTGTCCGGTTTGCGAAAGCGACCAGCGACAGCATGACCGGCACTTCCACCAGCACGCCGACGACGGTCGCCAGCGCCGCCCCTGACTGAAGTCCAAATACGCTGATGGCGACGGCGACGGCGAGTTCGAAAAAATTCGAGGTGCCGATCAGGGCGCAGGGGGCGGCGATGTTAAATGGCACGCGCCACATCCAGGCCGCGCCATAGGCGACAAAGAAGATGCCATAGGATTGGATGATCAGGGGTGCGGCGATCAGAGCGATCAACAGGGGCCGATCGATTATGATATTGCCCTGAAACCCGAACAGCAGCACCACCGTCGCCAGAAGCCCGATCACTGAATACGGCTTTATCCGGGAAACAAAGCCGGTCACCGCCTCTTCCCCATTCTTTGCCTGGCGCGCGTGAGCCACCAGCCGGCGCCGTGTGGCATATCCCGCCAATAGGGGCAAGACCACATAGAGCCCGACGGACAGCAAAAGAGTCTCCCACGGCACCGCGATATCCGTTACCCCGAGCAGCAGGGCGACGATCGGCGCGAAGGCGAAGATCATGATCACGTCATTGACCGAGACCTGCACCAGCGTATAGGTCGCATCGCCCCGCGTGAGCTGCGACCAGACGAAGACCATGGCCGTGCAGGGCGCGGCGCCAAGCAGGATCAGCCCGCCGATATATTCCTGAGCGTCCTTGGGCGCGATCATGTCCGCGAACAGAACCTCGAAAAACAGAACCCCGAGCGCCGCCATGGTGAACGGCTTGATGAGCCAGTTGACGACCAGGGTAATGATCAGCCCCTTAGGGCGGTCGCCGATATGGCGAAGGGACGTAAAATCCACATTTACCATCATGGGATAGACCATGGCCCAGATCAGGACCGCCACCACGAGATTGACCGATGCGTATTCCAGATCCGCGAGGGTTTGAAACAGGCTCGGCGCGGTCTTTCCGAGCCCGATTCCGGCCACGATGCACAGCGCTACCCAGACGGAGAGCCATTTTTCGAAAAAACCGATGCCACCCGCCGGTTCAGATTGCGGCGGCGATGAACTGGTGGGGCTGGTGTTCACGAGCGCCGCCGGCGCCTAGCGGCTCTTTGACAAGCGCGCGGAGAGCGCCTGGATATAGCGGTGGTCGCTGGGCTCGAAATTCCCCTTGGCCAGATCGGTTTTGTACTCTTCCAGCTCCGCGCGGAATTCCGCGGAATTACCCTCGCGCGCCAGCAGCTTGTCAATCAACACAGGCGTTTCTGACTCGTCACCGGTGAATCGGGTCGCGGGTTCGGGCGTGTCCTCCTCATCCTCCGTATCGTCTATCGACTCAACCGTGGCTGGTTCAATTGGCGCCGCGGTTTCGTCCCCGACCAGCAAGTCCTGCCAGTTCAGCCCGGCATTGGTGATCTGAGCGTGGAGGTCGCGCGCGGCCGCAAGCACGTCATCGTCCTGTTCGCTGCCCAGCTTATTCAGCAGATCGATCACGGTATCCCGTTGCAGGGCCTCGTTCATCTTTAGGTGTCTCCAAAAATTTTGCCGGATTATACCCGGTTGCCCTCAGTCCGCCACCGTGATTGCGAAAACCGGCCAAATTTGTTTGCCGGGTCTTTTCGGCGGGCCTAAGAACCCTATGTTAGGGATCAACGGAAAAGACTTGCAGGACATTTCCATGGATCAAACAGTGAGACAGGTTGACCGGCTGGTCAGCGGCATGCCGACGAACGACGGCGCCGGGGTGCGCTTGACCCGGATCATCGGCCAGCCTGGCTTGTCTGAGCTTGATCCCTTTCTGCTGCTGGATGAATTTCGCTCCGATGTGGCCGGTGACTATATCGCGGGCTTCCCCGATCACCCCCATCGCGGGTTCGAAACCGTGACCTATATGCTGGCTGGCCGTATGCGCCATGGCGACAACCAGGGCAATACGGGCCTGTTGCGGCCCGGCAGCGTGCAATGGATGACGGCTGGGCGCGGTATCGTGCATTCCGAAATGCCGGAGCAGGAAGACGGGCTGATGTGGGGCTTTCAGCTTTGGATAAATCTGCCTGCCCGGGACAAGATGACCGAGCCGCGCTATCAGGATGTCGACCCCGACGCCATTCGGACGATCCAACGTCCCGACGGCAGCCGGATCAAAATCATTGCAGGCCGGGTGGACGGGATCGACGGCGCCGTGCGATCGGCGGCAACCGATCCGACCTATCTGGATATAGGTCTTCCTCCCGGCAGTGCCTTCCGCCACGGCGTGCCGTCTGATCATGCGGCGTTTATCTATGTATTCGAGGGGGATGCCCGTGCGGGCGAGGGCGAGGCGGCGACGCAAATCAAGCGCGGCGATCTTGCGGTTTTGTCGCCCGGCGACACCGTCGTCATTGCGGCCGAATCCGTATCGGCCACGCGTCTGCTGCTGGTCGCCGCTAAGCCTCTGGAGGAGTCCATCGTGCGGCATGGTCCATTTGTCATGAACACGGAAGCGGAAATTCACCAGGCCATAGAGGATTATCGTGCCGGCCGTTTTTAATCCAAGCCGCCGGATCTGCCCCGATCTGTCGCCAGCATAGGGCGCAAAACTGAATTTCGTCGCGCGCAAAATTCCGTTGCATTACGAATCGAATTCACGCATAGGGAATATATCAGTGCGGGAAAAGAGGCGTTTCGTATTTTGTCAAGGCGACGGGGTTTCGAAACTTTCCGAGTTTTCCGTGACCTGAGAACCGCCGGTGCGGGTCGTGCCGACGATACTTGTATGACAAAGGACTAAATGATGGCTACTGGAACCGTTAAATGGTTCAACCCGACGAAGGGCTTTGGATTTATTGTTCCCGACGAAGGCGGCGCGGATGCGTTCGTCCATATTTCGGCGGTTGAAAGGGCGGGATTGTCGACGCTGAACGAAGGTCAGCGCGTTAATTTCGAGCTTCAGGACGGCAGGAACGGAAAGAAATCGGCAGAGAATATCAGCGTTGCCGATTAATTTTAGATGTAGTCGAAGGGGTGTATCCGTAACCGGCCCCGGCACATCGCCGCCGCGAGTATTTTAAGACGACTTAAGCCCGGCAAAAATACGGGCCCCGGGGCCTGAGTGTTTTCGGGTCAGGATCGCCGCAATAGCGCGATCAGATCCGGCACAGAGCTCAGATTTTCCAGGTCGTTGACCATGTCGATCACCCGATCGGCATTGGCCGCCGGAAGAACCGATCCGGCGTAGGTTCTTAATTTGTCTTCAATCTGCTGGCTGGATACCGGATTTTCCGGCGCGCCCAGCGGGAAGTCGCAGCGCGCCGAAAGTTTCTCTCCAGATTTTGTTAAAATCTCCACGACGCATTGCCCGCCTTTTAGGGACGCATCGTGGGCGACTGTCACCTGATTGGCCGCAAAGGCCCGCAGGGCGGCATCGTCGTAACAGGCGGGCTCGAACTGGGCCAGCGTCAGGGCACGATCGCGCAGGAAGACAGCCGCGACGTAATGGGCCGACAGCAGCGCCTCGAACTTCGCCTTATAGGTGGAAAATCCGCCATGCATATTAAACGGCGTCTGGCTTACGCCGAGCCTGACCGACTCGATCGCCTCGAACGGCACGGGGTTCGTCTCTACGGCATTGAACAGGGCGGTCAGCACCTCCTGGAGCGCCGTGGCGGATGGCCAGAGACGCAACGCGATCTGTTGCAGCTCCCATCGTTGGCCCAGGTCGCCGGTGGCAAGCTCCGGAAGCCCGCCGTCGGCATAGGTGTTGTAAAGACCGCCGTCGGGCGCGGTCAGGAATTCCTTTGTCGCGATGAAATCCTGTTCGGCCAGCAGCGCCGCCATCAGACCGGACAGGGCGGCGCGGCACTGGTGCCACTTGACCGTCGGCGTACCCCAGGCGGCGAAGGTTCCGGCCGACTGGCTACCGGCGAGGCCGAAGGCACGCGCCATGGTTTCGCCATCGAAGCCGCGCAGGCGCCCCGTAGCAGCCGCGCTGCCGAACGGCCCGATCACGCCTGGCCCGTGCCAGCCCTTTTTGCGGAACACCGGATAATCAAGACCGAGACCGATCCGGGTGGTGACCTCAAGCCCGGCCGCGATGGCGACCAGCAGGTCGGCACCCGAGGCCCCGTCGCGCTCGGCAACGGCGAAGGCCGGCGGAACAACTTCGGGCGTGATGTGGGTCAGGGTCGCGCGGTGCACGTCGCACATTGTCACCGCCGTGATCAGATAGCCATTGAGCATGGTCGCCCCGGCCAGTGTCATGGGCGCGCCGCCGAAGACGGAACTTTCCGTCGACCGTCCGAGCGAAGCCGCCATGGCGGTGAGCTGGCCGGTCTCCTCTCCCTGATGGCCGGCCAGGGCGCAGGCCAGTGCGTCGAGGATCAGGATCTTGCATGATTTCCTGACTTCGGCCGGTATGGCGTCGAGCCTAAGCCCCGCGGCAAAATCCGCCAATATTCCCGTCGGTTCCGTTGCCATGGCCATGCTCTCTCGTTTCCGGTTGTGTCCAAACAGGTTTGACCATTCTAATATGACAAAATCGCGCGCGCGTCACGACCACCGAGGGGCTTTCCATGACAAAGATCTGGGATATTACCGTACCGTACAGGACTGACCTGCCGCTTTGGCCGGGCGATCCGGAACCCAGCATGACCATGATGAAATGCCAGGCCGACGGGTACCGCTGCAACGTGACGCGGCTCGATACCGGGGTGCATTTCGGCACCCATCTGGACGCGCCGGTTCACTTCATCGAAGGCGGCAAGGGCGTTGATGAGCTCGATATCAATGTGCTGGTCGGGCCCTGCGTGGTTGCCGACATACCGGATGTGATGGACATCACGCCGGATCATCTGGCGGCGCTGGACCTGTCCGCCGACACGACAAGGTTGCTTCTGAAAACAAATAACTCGGCTCTGTGGGAAAAACCCAATCACGAATTCCACAAGGATTTCGCTGCCCTGACGGCGGATGCGGCCCGCTGGGTGGTCGATCACGGCATCAAGCTGATCGGGATAGATTATCTGTCCATCCAGCTTTTCGCCGATGCGGATTCCACCACTCATCACGTGCTGCTCGGCGCGGAGGTGATTATCGTCGAAGGGCTCGATCTCCGCGCCGTCGCCCCTGGCGCCTATCAGCTTACCTGCCTCCCCATGAATTTGGTCGCTGCCGACGGCGCCCCGGTCCGGGCGATTTTGACGCGGGGGTGATGGGACGTCAGTGAACCGCTGTGGGGCTGCCGCCACACAAGTGCCGCAGCGTTTCGGCGATACATCTTGCGTCACCCAGCGCGCGGTGAGCTTTTGTCGGGGGCGGGAAGGCGAAAAGGGTGGGTAACTCGCTGGTGCTGAAACCGCCGGGCTCGCGGCCGGCGGCGGCGATGGCTGGGGCGATGTTGTGGAATTGGGCGTCCGTGAACGAGCACGGCAGATTGTTCAGGGCGCAATTATGGCGTAGCACTTCCGCGTCCTGGCTGAAGCAGAGGATTGGGGTGCCGTCATAGCCGACGAACCCTTCAAAGAATGTGATGGCGTCGCGAAACGGCATGGCTTCGTTGTCGATGAGTGTCTGGGTTATCCCGGTCAGTTCGGTGAAGTAACTGCTGACGATGGGGTTGCGGGTCGGGCGCACCAGATTTTCAAATGCCATGATTTCCCTGAGGCCGTCGGCGCCATTGAGCTTTACCGCGCCGATCTCGATAATCTCGCGTTCCTCCTTGGGACCGGACCAGCTGCGTTCGCGCGATCCCTCCCACGCGGTCCATTCCAGATTGAATATGACCACCGGACCGGAGAGCGGAATATTGGCGAACAGGGGCGGAGACGGGGCGTCAGAGCTTGCCATAGAGACCGCGATTTTTGTGCCAGTCCTCGATGCTTTCGTCCGGGTACTGGTCGAACTGCTGTTCGCCATCGGGAATCTTGACCCACGGCGCCTTGTGTTTGACCATGGTGTGGCGCATTTCCGGCGGCACCGGCAGGGGCGTGTCGACGGCGGAGGCGAACAGATAGATCCAGTCGGGATATTTCGCGTTGGCATTCCACATCATGGTGCCGCAATACTTGCAGAAATTGCGCCTTGAAAACCCCAACCCGTCTTCTTCGTACATACCCCGGTCATTGAGCGGCGAGCGGTAAATCGACAGATGTTCGGCGCCCTCGATCTTCATGGTGGGGGCTTCGGCCATGATGTTGATGGCGTAGCCGCCGCCGCCGTCGAGCTTGCGGCAGGTCGAGCAATAGCAACGCGAAAACGGATAGGGCGTGTTGGATTCGACGCTGTAGCGTACCTTGCCGCAATGGCACGATCCTTCAAGATGCATGATGTAAATCTCCCGGTATTTGATTAAGTGTTCGGTGCCCCGATATCCCAAGGCGCCATTCTTGCAGGAGCCGGCACGGGCTGTCCAAGGCGTTTATCCGGTTGCTCCGGCGGCATCGCGAAAATTTATCATTTTCCCAGGAAAAACGGGCATTTGGTCGTCATTCTTAATTAGCTGTTAAGCATAATCCGGCTTGATCGGAATCTGTTATAAAGAGTAGAGATGATTGGGTTATCGATGATTCGTGACAGCAATCGTGACGCCAATCAATCGAGTGTTCAGATCAGCAGCCCCTGATTGTTCAAAGTCGGGCCGCCCAGTGTTGGAAAGTCAGAGCCGAATGTTTAGTTTTGTCGGTAAAATACTGTGCCCGCTTTCGTTGTGGTTGATGCCGGTTCTGCTGTTCGCGACACCGGCGGCGGCGGCAACGGCAGCGGGTAGTCGCGTTAGCAACGCCTCCAACTGGATATTGATAGGCCTCGCCATCACGCTGGTTTCGTTGCTCAGTCTCAGTATCTGGCTGTTTCGCCGTTCTGAACGCTTTGGCAGCATGGGCCGCTTGCGCGGCGAGACACTCGATGCGTTGCCGCAGGCTATCATGGTGGCGACAATCGCGGGTGATGCATTGCAGGTCAACGTGGCCTGGAAACGCCGCGTGCCGGGGTGGGAGCGGAATGGCCTTTCGGCTCTGGAAGCCGCTATGGTCGACGATGATACCGGCCGCAGGGCGCTGTCGCGTTTGCGGGCAACCGCCATGGCCGGCGGGGCGGGTGAGGCAGAGGTGGTCATTCGTCAGGCAGGAGGGCAAAGTTGGTGGTCCCGCATTTCGGTTCGCCAGATGCCACAGTCAGCCGGAATGGTGCAATGGACGCTGGAGGAAATTCCCGCCCGCAATGCGCTGGATGAGGCGGTGGGGCGCGAACAGGACAGTCTGACAAGTTTTCTCGATGATTTTCCAATCGGGTTTTATTCGGTCGATCAGCAAGGCCGGTTCAGGCAGGCGAACCAGGCCTTTGCGGATTGGCTTGGAACCACGAGGGACGCGCTGATCAGCGGCGATAAGCGGTTGCATGATGTCCTGACGACCGATGCAGCAAAAAACAAGGAAGCGTGGAAGGCGCTGGGCGGCAACGACGGCGCCGGTAGTGGCGAAATCGCTTTCAAGGGGCTTGATGGACGGGAATTTCGGGCGCTGGTCTCCAAAACCGCTGTCATGGATGGCGGTGAAATCCGGACAAGATCCCTGGTTCGGGATCTCTCCGGAGAGCGGGGCGCGACCGACGCCCTGCGTGTGGCGGATGAACGGTTCCATCGTTTTTTCAACGAAGCGCCGGTGGGCATCGTGCTGCTCAATGCCGAGGGCCTTGTTACCGAATGCAGCACGGCTTTCGCCACCATGGCGTCGGCTAGCTCGGCCGCGATCAATGGCCAGCCCTTCTGGAATTGCGTTACCGACGATGACCGCGACCGGTTGCGTCAGTGGGTGCTTGGCGTCGCTGGTGGCGATGACCCGGTGTCCCTCGAGGTCGTGCTTGGCGGACCGGTATCCCTCGATGGTGACGGCGGTGTTGCCGCCTCTTTGTTCACCCGCCGGTTTAAAAGCGGTGACGGGGCGGCCGACGGGGTCGTCGTGCATGCGCTCGATCAGACCGAACAGCGCAGTCTGGAGACTCAGTTTTTTCAATCCCAGAAGATGGAACTGGTTGGTCAGCTTGCCGGCGGTATTGCGCATGATTTCAACAATCTGTTGACCGCGATGATCGGGTTCTGCGATCTCCTGTTGCAGCGTTACAGTCCGAAGGATCAGGCCTTCGCCGACATCATGCAGATCAAGCAGAATGGTAACCGCGCCGCCAATTTGGTGCGCCAGCTGCTTGCTTTCTCGCGTCAGCAGACCCTACAGCCCAAGGTGCTGGTCATCACCGATGTTCTCGCCGAGCTGTCGCATCTACTGCGCCGCCTGATCGGGGCGGATATCGAACTCAATATGGTTCATGGGCGCGATCTTTGGCAGGTCAAGGTTGATCAGAGCCAGCTCGAGCAGGTCATCACGAACCTCGCCGTTAATGCGCGCGACGCGGTTCAACCCGGCGGCACGGTTACCATCCGGACCAGCAATCTTGCGGCCGCTGATGTCGCCGCTTGCCGCCATCCCTCGCTGCTCGCCCGAAATTATGTCGTCCTGGAAGTTTCCGATACCGGAGAAGGCATCCCGAAAGACATTGTGGACAAGATTTTCGAACCGTTCTTTACCACCAAGGAAGTCGGTTCCGGCACCGGGCTCGGCCTGTCCACCGTCCATGGCATCATCAATCAGACCGGTGGGCATATCTTTGTCGATTCAGAACTGGGCGAAGGGGCGTGCTTCACCATCTATCTGCCGCAAAATGATGGCGCGACCGCAACCGAAACAAGCGGCGGCGAACCGGCGGAGGCACAACCCGTCGAGCCCGCGCCGCCATCCGATCTCACCGGCTTTGGCACCATCATGCTGGTCGAGGACGAGGACGCGGTGCGCATGTTCGGCGCCCGCGCGCTGCGCAACAAGGGATACACCGTGGTTGAGGCGTCGAGTGGTGACGAAGCTCTCGCTCTGCTGGAGACTGAAGCAGACTCAATCGATGTGCTTATTACCGACGTGGTCATGCCGGGCCTTGATGGGCCGACGATGATTCGCAAGGTGCGTGAATCCCATCCGGACATGAAGGTGGTGTTTATCTCCGGCTATACCGAGGATTCATTCCGCAAGCGCCTGGACGAGGATTCCGGCGATATACACTTCCTGCCGAAGCCATTCAGCCTGCAACAACTCGCCGGCGTGGTCAAAGATGTGATGGCAGGGCCGGCGCGCTAGGCGAAACAAACGCCGCGCAGTCTGGGACCCTATGGGTTGACGACGGCGATAAAATTGACATTGGCCGTCGGATGGGCTTTTTGGCGTGATGTGGTGCCTTGCCGATCGGTGGGCCGCGTTACCCTTTGCCAGGAACCTCCTCTTTGCCTCTTTCAACCATTCTCGGCGGCGCCGGCCGGGCCCTGAAACACCCGCTCTATCGGACTTTTATGCTCGGCCATACCCTTGCTGCGGTCGGTCGTTGGATGAAACGCACCGCGGTCGGCTGGCTGACCTGGGAGCTTACCGAATCGTCGAGCTGGCTCGGCATCGTCGCCTTTGCCGATCTGGTGCCGATGATGGTGTTCGTCATTCTGTCCGGCGCCATTGCCGACCGTGTGGGGATGATGCGTATCGTAAAGCTGAGCCAGATTCTGTCAGGGCTGATCGCGACACTTTTCGCGGTGCTGGTATTTTCAGATTTAATCACCATAGAGGCCATAGTCGTCCTGTCGGTATTTTTCGGCGCGGCGGAGGCCCTGAGCCAACCCGCGCGCATGGCCGTCGTCCACTCCATGGTGCCGCACGAGGATTTGTCGGCGGCCATAGCGCTGGGCGGGGCCGCCTTTAACGCGAGCCGCATTGTAGGTCCCGCCATCGCCGGCGCCTTGATTATCTGGACCAATCCGGGGACGGTGATCGCCTTGTGCGCGGTGATATTTTTCGTTTTTTATCTCTTGCTGCGCAAACTTCAGATCGTTGAGATCGCCAGTGGACAAAAACTTTCACTCGATTTATTCGCCGATATCTGGCGCGGTGTTCAGTACGTGTATGGCCATTCCGGAATCCGCTTTCTGATGATCCTCATGGTCGCTGTCAGTCTTTTCATCCGGCCGGTGATCGAACTCATGCCTGGTGTTTCCGGTCAGGTCTTTGACGCGGGACCGGCGGGGCTGTCGTTGTTGCTTGGGGCGATCGGGGTGGGCGCGCTGCTGGCCAGCCTTTGGCTTGCCCGGCGCGGCGAAATGGCGGGTCTGACCGACCTGGTGACGATATCCGTCCTCGGCGGTGCGCTCTCGCTCACGCTGTCGATGGCGTTCGGCCAGCTCTGGATCGCCGTGGGTTTTCTCATGGTCGTCGGCGGCTTCATGCTGGCGGGGAATGTGGGCGCCCAGAGCCTGATTCAGAATTCGGTGGAGGCTGGCATCCGGGGCAGGGTCCTCAGTCTGTTTATCGTCTTCGCCCATGGCCTGCCGGCGATCGGTTCGGTTGTTATCGGATGGATCGCCTCTCAGGCCGGACTGCGCGCCACCATCGGTTTCGGCGCGCTGGCGATGGTGCTGGTGTGGTTATGGGCGCGCCCGCGCACGGGCAAGATGGCGGCGCTTCTCGAACGGTTGGATTCGACCTGATTCCTGAGCTCTATCCCCGGTCCGGCGTCAAAGAACCGCATTGATGGCGGTCTGAACCGCACCACTGACAAGATTGAAAAGGGCGCGATAAATTCGCGTTATCGCCGCCTGTACTTCCGAAAAGACAAGTTCGGTTGCGCCGGCAATGACGGTTGCGATCGCGCGCCGCGACATATCCAGCAACTCGGCGGCACCTTCAGGGGTATAATCGCCGGCCGCCAGCCCTTCCATCACATCCCACACGGCTGTTGCGATTTCTCGCATTTGGGGAATGATCACGTCCCTGGCGATGTCCATTATTCCATCTTTCAGGTCAGTGAAGGTGGCTGTTCCCTCGGTTTTCACCACGTCAAACAAGGCGTCAAACGTATCAATGTTTCCGTTCGGCATTGTTTTCAAAGCTCCCGCGTTGTCAGTTTCGAACAAACCGTCGCGCTACAATAACCCTTTACCACTCAGGACTTTCTTGCGCTGCTGTACTTTGAGAATGACCTGGATAGGCACGCTCATCAAAATCGCCGGCGCCCGGCGTGGCGGTATGCCCAAATCTTTTTGTTTCATATGGAACCTTTCCAACGCGGCGAACTGCTCCGCCAGATTGGTGACAAGGCGCGTCGTGCATCCACCCTCAAAGGACTTGGCGTGATCTCTTTTTCCCAGTTCCACGATTGCGGCGGTGACCCGGCTGGAGGAGGCATACCAGCGTTCGAACTTGTCTGTCAGCCGTACGACCCTGGACTCCAGACGGGCAAAGTCCGCGGAAGCCGCCGATGCCGCATTCAATTTGGTCTCTGCCTCCTTGAGCTCAGCTTTGACCTTGTCCCGTTGACTGTCGATCCAATCCTTGGCGGGGTTCAGAGAGTCAATTTTCACCGCGTCGATTTCCGACTGGGCTTTTTGCAAGACCACGCCTAATTCTTTGAACCCGCCCTTGATAATGTCATCTGTTATCTGTTCCGGGCCGCAGGCATTTCCCACTTCCTGTGCAATGGCGAGGTTTCGGAGAACCTTGAGTTTGATCTTCCATGTCGTGTAAAACTCTATGTTCTCGCCGTAAGCGCCCTTCTCGAGCTTGGACAATCCCTGCATCTTCGCAATATGGGTAAGCACCGCCATATTGAATTCGGAAACCGTCTGCTCGATATTGGGATCGTATGGCGCCGCCCGCTGCAATGTTCCGCAGGATGCCAGCCCCATACCGAGGGCAAGCAGGACGAGTATCCTGAGCATTGAAAACAGACGAATAGCGCGGTTAGCGATCTCTACCCTATTCCGGGTCTTGTCAGCTTGATTCCCGGTTTCACGAGACCCCGTGGGACCATGTTACCCCCCCCGGACCATGTTAAAGGGCGGCCGGCTCACTTACCCCAGGGTGTGATGGCCTCCTTGAGCGCCTTGTATCCTTCAAGGAAGCCAGGGCGTTGGCCGCTATATATCTCGTCGAATGCAGCGATCGCGCCGTCGAGCCAGTCCCTAAGTGCCGCATTGTCCGGATTGGCATCAAGATAGGCGTCGCGTATCAGGACGAAATGGATGCGCGGGTCGTAAGGCTGTTTTGTGCCGCCCATGGATTCATCGCCATCAAGAAGCCGCAGCAGCATGGCATCGGCCGATCCCAGCGTCTGTTCATGGATCGCCGGGCCTGTCATGCGGTGCATCACGGATGTCATGTCGCGGCCGTTGCCGGTGGTGTAGCCCATCTCGGTCCAGATGTCGTTCATGTTGACCTCTTTGCCGAGAAATTTGGCGACCTTGCCGCCGAAGGCGCGCAGCGGATCGGAAATATCCGCCATCAGATCGGTCAGGCGGTCGCCGTCGAGATCGGTAGCGAGAATGATACAGTCGCGCTGCTCGATCAGATCCCAGATCAGCAGGCCGTAATTGGTGTCGGCGATGTGCTGTTCGATACGCCCGCCCCAGTTTTCCATGCCGTCCTTGAAGTCGGACGGGAGCAGGGCGATGATCTTGTCGATTTCCGTCTTGAACTCGTCATACGGGTCGACGGCATATCTGCGGCCCACTTCGAACTTGGTGCCCTGCAACAGCCAGCTATGCAGCCCCGCGTTGATGCCGTCTTCCTGCGCTTGGGTGGGTTTGGTGGCGACGCGGCCAAGCTTGCCGGTCTCGTGCACCATTTTGAGGAACAGGCGGTTGGCGTAGGCCATCTGTACGCCAGGCGTGTTCATTTCCGAATGCACCAGGCCCGTCCTGGCATCGACGCGGAAGACCGCCTTGTCCTGGGAATAAGGCAGACACGGCATGCAGCGCACGGCGGTGATCGGGCCATAGGGACGCACGTTGCAATAAACACCAGCCTGGGTGCGTAAGGGCGCGTTGCCCGACTTGCCCATGACCACCACCTTGCCGCCCTTGCCGTCATTGACGTAGGCATCGCCCGCCGTCGACCATTTGATCGAGATACAGGGCATGTTGCCGAACCATGTCAGCGGCTCGAGCTTCAGATCGTGTCGTATTTGCGACCACATGGGCACGGCGTAGAAAGGCAGCCCCAGAACATCGATCGCGGCCACGGTGCCGAGAAGCGCAAACGCGTCGGTCAGCGAATGGGCCACCGGGTTTACCGTCCCGTCAAAGTTGCCGCCCTGCCAGACAATGGCGTCGGGGAAGCCGGTCGGACGGACATTGGTGGGCTCGAACAGCCCCCCCAACAGCCCTGTCAAATCACCGCCAGCGGCTTCGGTTTTGGCAATGGACATCAGATCAATCATGGGGGCCTCTTTTTGCTTGGTATCGGTTTAAAACGGGGCGCGAAACGCGGCCAACGCAATATTTGCGGCCTATGTATGCTGGGAACGGAGCAATCTGTAAAGGGGGAGGATAAGACCTGGCGCGAGTCATCCAGGGTCCATATCCTGGTTGGCGGTTCGAGTTTCCCATTTGTGGTGGATTTGCCCATTTGCTGTGCATTCGGAAAACGGCGATGGAAAATTTGATCCGCCGCAAGCCCAAATTCATTAATTTCATTGAAAATATCTTGCTGCGTGCGTGAACACCCAATCTTTGCTATAGCCCTTCGATGCAACTCAGAAATTGGCAACAAAAATTCATCGACGGCTTCCCGTCGATCATCCAGCAGCACCGCAAATTTATCGTAAAGGCGCCAACCGGCGCCGGTAAAACCGTGCTCGCCAGCGAAATCGTCGAACGATTCTATAAGGGCAAAAAGATCATCGTATTGTGCCACAGGCTGGTGTTGCTGGAACAGCTTGAGAAGGCCCTTGCCGAAAAACACATTGTCCGCAAGCTGAAGGTTTCCGATACCGGAAAGGCCTTCGAGGGATATGACATTCTGCTCACGACCAGTATGCGGGCAAAGGATGTGCTGGCGGATGCCATACCAAAGGCCGACCTCATTATTGTGGACGAGGCGCACCGCGTCTCGCCCAATGGCACGGGCTACAAACGGATTATCGACGATTTCAACGAGCACGGAAAAGCGGAGGCCCAGTTCATCGGGTTGACGGCCTCTCCCGAACGTCGGACCGGCGATCAGCGTGATCAGCTCAATCTTGCCTTCGACGCCATTATCGATTGCGCCAATATTGAAGATCTCATCGCTGAAGGGGTTTTGGTGCAGCCAGTCTATCGGACCCATTTCGTGCACGATCTGGAGCTCGACAGCATCGATATCAGCTCGGGCGATTTCCCGGTCGCGCAATTGGCGCCGGCGATTATCAAGTCGTCAATGATCGACTATGCCATGTGGAGCTACAACGAAGAACGTCTGAAGCTGTCAACCAATCCCATATCGGCCTGGTTCTGCGCCGATGTCAGTGTCGCGGAAGCGACCCTGCGCAGCATTCGCCATGCGGGCATCGAAGCTGCCTTGGTGACCGCGCAAACACCGATCAAGGAACGGATGGACCTCCTGGCGCGTCACGAAACCGGCGAGATCGAGGCGATGGTGTCGGTAGGCGTCCTTGCCGAAGGCTGGGACAATCCTCATTGCAACATTATCGTCCACTTGCGGCCTACCCTGTCGAAGGTGCTCTGGGGCCAGTCCGTGGGCCGTGGCCTTCGCTCGGCGCCGGGCAAGGAAAAATGCGTTGTTATCGACGTCAGTTCCAACTGGTGCACCTTCGGTCCGGTGGAAAAGCTGGAATGGAGCCTGTGGAGTCATCGGCGCTCCTACATGCAGTTCATGAACCGGTTCAACTGGATTGGTCTGCAGCAGGATGGCGAGGAGAGCGGTGACATATATCTGCTGTGCAAGAATGAATTGCCCAACAAGATGCGCTGTTCGCATGTTTACAAGAAAAACGCCTATGAAAACGACACTTGCCCCGTTTGCGGTACCTATGCGGCGACCGATATCTATAAAGAGCAGAAGCTTGACAACACGCTCAACGAAAGCGGCCTGCATCGACTGTTTTTTGAACGTGTGCCCAAGGTCTATGAGGAGATGAATCTATCCGTCTGGACCCGCATGGGCGATACGGCCTGGAAAACCGCGACGGCAAAGGAACAGGTGTTCCTCGCTTTCTGCATGGCCTTCCAGGAGGTGTCCGGTCAGCCGACCGCGACGGAATCCGATTACTGGGACGCTGCTCTGGCGACGGAAGCGCGTATTCGCGGCTATCTGGTGGAAAATAAAATCCAGATTGTAAAACAGGGTGATTTTGACCTAGAGCTTATCGCCGATGGCATGCTGGCTGGCCGTCATATCAGGACGGTGCAGGCCCATTACGGAATCTCCCTCTGCGGGACGGTCTTCGAGGATCATTCTCCCGCGGAAAGTGAACGCAAATACCAGAAGGCCATCAAGATCGCGGAACGGCTGTCTATCCTTGGTTGTTCGTCACAGGACAATCTTCCCTATTTCAAGGCCGCCGAGCATCTGGCCTCGCTATAAGGTCAGTCGCCGTCGATTTTGTCAGCGACCCTTGGTATAAATTCAGACACCGAAAATTCAGGCAGGGGAAGAAACCATGATCAACGGGAACCTTGATGGAAAAGTAGCGCTGATCACAGGCGGCGCGCGCGGGCTCGGGCGTGAAATGGCAATCGGGTTCGCGGCGGCCGGTGCTGCCGGAATCGCCATTACCGCCGCGCCGGGATCGGATGAAAACGCCGGCTTGATAGAAGCCGAGCTCAACGACACGCTGGCGGCAATCGAGGCGGCCGGCGGCAAGGGCATCGCGCTGTTGGGCGATGTCGCCAATGAACATGACTGCCAGCGCGTCGTGGCCGATACGGTGGCGGCGTTTGGCGGGCTCCATATTCTGGTCAATAACGCGGGCAAGGCGGGGCGCTATGCGCATGGTGGCGATGGCGGCCTGAAGCTCCATGAACTCGATCCCAAGGGGCTGCGTGAGATGGTGGAAACCAACGTGCTGGGTCCCTTCCTCATGGGCTGGGCGGCGGCCAAGCCGTTGATGGAGTCCGGATGGGGCCGTATCATCAATATTTCCAAACGCACCGATTCCATGCACCGCAAGGCCCTCACACCGTACGGCCCGTCCAAGGCGGCCCTGGAAGCGATGACCATCGCCTGAGCCGAATCCCTGTTTGAATCTGGTGTCACGGTCAATTCCCTGTCGCCTGGCGGGTTGGTGAATACCAAATTCGCCTATGGCGAAATGGCGGGTAAGGGGCTCGACCCTGGCGTCATCACCCCCATGGCCGTCTGGCTGGCCTCACCGGCGTCGGATGGCATTACCGGTTGCCGCTATGCGGCGGACTTCTGGGACGACACGCTCAGCCCCGACGAGGCGGCGGAACGCTGCCGCGAACAGGCAATTTTTCCCAAGCCTGCCCACGAAACGCCCTTGACGAGAGCGTGGCAGGCAACCTCCCGGTGAGGGGACCGGGGGCGCGATAGTAATTTGTCTGCATGTCCGGTGGCATCTGTCGGTATTGTCTGGCAGATTGACGAAAGGGCGTTTAGCCGACCAACAATGCGAAAATTGAGGAAATAATGGCACAGGATAGACAGCCAATTCGCCGCAACGAGGGCTACGAGGACCTGCGCGCGCTTCTGGATATATTCGACGGAATGGGCGAGGTCGAGCACATCAGCGGCGCCGACTGGAATCTTGAAATTGGCGCCATTTCGGAAATGACGGCCGCCGCCAAACCCGGCCGCGCCAAAGCCATGCTGTTCGACAACATCCCGGGCTATCCCGCCGGGTTCCGTATTCTGTCCGGCGGCGCCAACGCGCTTAAGCGCCTTGCGGTCGTGCTCGGGCTGCCCGAACCCACGGATGAGATCGATCTGGTTCAGAGCTACCGAGAGAATGCGAAGAAACAGTTCAAGCTGATTCCCCCGGTCGAAGTCAGCACTGGGCCGGTGATGGAAAACATCATGCGCGACGACGATGTCGATGTATGGAAGTTCCCGGCGCCCTTTGTCCATGAACTCGACGGCGGGCGCTATATCGGCACCGACGATGCGATCATCATGCGCGATCCCGATACCGGCTGGGTCAATTCCGCCACCTACCGGGTGATGGTGCATGACAAGAATACGGTGGCCATCTGGATGTCGCCTGGCAAGCAGGGCAGGATGATCAGTGAGAAATATTTCGCCAAGGGCGAACCCTGTCCGGTGCTGATTTCCTGCGGCCACGATCCGCTGCTGTTCCTGGTGTCGCATCAGGAAATCGATCACGAGGTCGATGAATTCGCCTATGCCGGCGGTATGCGCGGTCGTGCGCTCGACGTCATCCCCAGCGAACTGCATGGCCTGCCGATCCCGGCCCATGCGGAGATCGTGCTCGAAGGGGAAATATATGGCGATGAGA
>JAQBTY010000014.1 GCA_027624735.1 Pseudomonadota bacterium
GACCCAAATGCATCAGATCGTCATGAACCTTTGCATCAACGCCCGTGATGCAATCGGTGATACGCCAGGCAGGCTGATCGTTGAGCTCGAAGAATCCAGCCCCTCTCCCAACTGGCCAACGGCCCCCGACAACTGGACAGACACCACAGCCCCGTCGCACCGGGTAATTTTCCAGCAAAACGGCAACCGCAGCTTCATGTGGATGGGCGCTCAACCGGCCGGCGCGCACATACGGCTCAGCGTCAGCGACAGCGGCGCCGGTATCGAACCCGATACCTTCCAGAAAATTTTTGATCCTTTTTTCACGACGAAAGACGTGGGCAAAGGCACCGGCCTCGGACTGGCCGCGGTTCAGGGCATTATCCGGTCGCATGGGGGATCCATCCATGTTGATTCAATACCCGGCGAAGGGACCAGATTTGAGATCCGTATTCCCCGTCAGGAAGGCGAAATCCACACCTTAGCTGACGAACCCATGGTCGACGAGCCGGGTGTTGGACGTATTTTGGTGATCGATGACGAAGATCAAATCGTAACGGTCTTAAGAAAATCGCTGGAACGGAAAGGCTACGAAGTAACCGGGATGACCGACCCCACCCGCGCCCTTCAAGCGTTCGAGAGCGACCCTGATCGCTGGGACGTTGTCATTTCCGACGTCAATATGCCAAAAATGACCGGCATCCAGATTGCCCAGGCGATCCATTGTATCCGGCCAAACCTGCCGGTGATATTGTGCAGCGGATCGATAGAGGTTATGTCCAAAACGGTATCGAATGATCCCTATTGCAATGCGGTCATTGAAAAACCGGTTCGGGATTCCGATCTATTTCTGACCATACGGCGCTGCCTTACCGCCAACAATGACAACGGAGAGCTATGATGGCTCGTATTCTGGTGGTCGACGACGAGGCGGAACTCAGGACGCTGTTACGCAAGGTTTTGACTCGCCGGGGCCATGAGGTCATTGAGGCGGAAAACGGCGCTATTGCTATCGCCATGGTCGAAGAGGGCGAGAAGCTGGATATGATCATTACGGATATCTTCATGCCGGAAACGGATGGGATTGAAGTACTGCGCCGTCTCAGAGCGGGTCATCCGGACCTCAAAATCGTTGTCATGTCCGGCGGCGGCAACCGCGTGTCGCGGGGTTATCTGCCGGCGGCGACCGCACTGGGGGCGGACCATGTGATCGAAAAACCGTTTGATCTGTCCGCGGTGGGCGACCAGATCGAAAATCTGCTTAAATGACACCGAAATCCCTGGCCGGTGGATTCATATCTTCCCCGACATGCGACGCCCGATACGGTAACCTGCACGCCAACAATCCACGGTAAACACCAAGCATGAGTTTTGGCATCGTATTGGATCTGATCTCCCTGCTGCTGGTCAGCGCGAGCGTTTTTGGTCTCTTGAATCACCATTTTTTCAAATTGCCGCACACCATCGGTCTGGTCGTCCTGTCGCTGCTCGTGTCTGGCACCATCCTTCTGGTTCACGCCGCCTTTCCTGCCTGGGGCCTGGCCGACGCGGCCCGCGGCGTGCTGACACAAATCGATTTCTCCGAAACGCTTCTGCTCGGACTGTTGAGTTTTTTGCTCTTTGCCGGCGCCCTGCACATCGACCTTCCGACACTGATGGCGAACGGCCGGAATGTCGTGACACTGGCGACGATCGGAACAATCCTCTCCACCGCTATCGTCGCGGCAGGTGTGTGGGCTGCGACGGCCGCTTTAAAGCTGGATATCCCCTTTATCTATTGCGTCATTTTTGGCGCGCTGATTTCCCCAACCGACCCGGTGGCGGTCCTGGCGATTCTCAAAAAGCTCGGCCTGCCGAAACAGGTGGAAACGGAAATTATTGGCGAAAGCCTGTTTAATGACGGCGTCGCCATCGTGATCTTCACCATCGCGGTTTCCATCGCTACCGGCACGAAAGGCGATGTGGGCGTTGCTGATATCGCGACATTTTTCGCCGTCGAAGCGTTCGGCGGCATCGCACTCGGCGCTCTGACGGGATACCTCGCCTTTCTGGCTTTGCGGTCGATTGACGATTATGTCGTTGAGGTTATCATCACGCTTGCGCTGGTGATGGCGACCTATGGTATCGCCACCCGTCTGCATGTATCGGGTCCGTTAGCCGTGGTCGTGGCAGGGCTATTGATCGGCAATCCAGGCGCGCGCCTGGGGATGAGCGAGAAGACCCGCGAACATCTTTTTAATTTCTGGGAAATGATGGACGAAATTCTGAATTCGGTCCTGTTCGTTCTGATCGGCTTCGAAGTCTTGGCGCTCTCGCTGCAGCCGGGTTACGTGACCCTTGCCCTGCTCATGATACCGCTGGTCCTGGTCGCCCGCGTGGTCAGTGTCGGTGTGCCTCTTTACGGCTTCGGCATGATGCGAGGCCGCGCGCGCGGGTCCCTGGCCCTTCTGACCTGGGGCGGCCTGCACGGCGCCATATCGGTCGCCCTGGTGCTTGCCCTGCCGACCGGACCGATCCGCGACATGTTTCTGCCAGCCTGCTATACGGTGGTCATCTTTTCCATCGTTGTCCAGGGCCTGACGCTGGAGCATGTGGCGCGACGTTTCGGCCCCAAGGCGTAGATTAACCGCGCGACCCTTGGTATTACTCCGCCGCCGCCGCGCCAAGATACTGAGCAACCCAGCGTCCCCGGACAATTAGCTGTTCGCGCCAGTAATCCTCGAAATCAGGCACCACCGACTTGATCACCGACGCTCTTGCAATCAGCGCATCCCGCCAGGCGCGGACCAGCGGGTAGTTTTCAATCAGCCCGATGGGATAGAGCCGATCGAACAGGGTGAACCGCAGCAAGGCCGGCGCATAGGACGCGTCGACCAGTGAGAAGTCCGCGCCATTGAAGAACGGCCCGTCATTGCCGCGCAATTGCAGGGCGCCCTCAAGCTTGGCCAACCGCTGATCGGCGCTTTTCCGACGGACATCGAGATCCGCCTTGTCGGCCGCGTTGGTGAGATGCGTGATATCGCTGAAAATCGGCACATAGTCGTTCCAGGCGCGATTTTGCGCACGCCTTATCGGATCCGCCGGATGAAGACGGGGCTCAATCGTCTCATCAAGATATTCCGCGATGGCGTTCGATTCGAACAGGGCGGTTTCGTCATCGAGGATCAACACCGGGACCTTGGAATGAGGCGAAATCTTCAGGAACCAGTCGGGCCGGTTATCGCGGTCGATATAGTCGATGTCATAATCGACGCCCTTTTCCTGCAAAACGATCGCGGCCCGATGCACCCACGGGCAGGTCTTGAAACTGCAAAGTTTGAATTTCGATGGCATCACGGCCTCCCTTAATCGGATTTCGTATTCTCGCGAAAATCTCTATGTCTTCGACGATGGTCACATAGTCGGCGACTTGGCGCAACGATGTAGGTGCGCCTCTATGCCCCTCCGGTCCGGCTGGCTTGGGCTTCCCGGTGCGCGATGTAGACCGACGCCATGAAGATGATGGCGCCGCCGATCCAGACCCAGATGTCAGGCACTTCTGCAAAGACGATCCAGCCCACAAGTGCGGCGAAAGGCAGACGGGCAAAATCGAAGGGCAGAACCGCGGTGGCTTCGGCGGCGGCGAAGGCACGCGATATAAACCGTTGATTGAGGGTGGCGAAAAAGCCGACGCCAACCAGCACAACAAGCTGTTCAAGAGTAGGCGTCGTCCACACCAGCAGAGCGGGGACGGTAATCAAAGGCAGCGTATAAATCATCAGATAAAACACCGCCTTGTCTGGATGATCGGTGCGCGTCGTATGCCTGACCACCACGTTGCTAGCGGCATTGGCGAAGGCCCCGATAATAACGAGCAGCGCGCCCATATTCACCGCGTCGAAACCAGGCCGCAGAATGACGATGGCGCCGCAAAACCCGATGACCAGCGCGGTGACACGGCGGGCCCGCAACCGCTCGCCAAGGAACAGCACGGCCATGGCGGTGGCGAATAAGGGGGACGTAAAGATAAGCGCCTGCGAATCCGAAATCGGCACCAGAGCAGCGCCCGGAAAGTAGGTCATTAAAAACAGAAACCCGAAAAGGCCTCGCAGGACATAGGCCTTATGATTGCCTGATGTCAGGATGTCCCGCCCTGTCCGCCAGACGAACGGCATCATCAAGACCAGGTTGGTCAACACCCGAAAAAAGGCAATTTCAAACGGGTGAACGTCGCGCGCCACATCGCGAACGAGCGTTGTCATGATGGTGAAGCTCAGCGCCGCCGCCATCATCCACAGACCGCCCCGAAGGGATGCCGGCAGGGGGGCGCCGGATCCCCCTAAGTCAGCAGGCAAAGAACGCCATGACAGCTATCGAAAAATCCGGTGAAAACCTGGCCGGCAGAACGGCGGCGGGGCAGCGAAACGCCGCTGACGGAGGGGTTTGGAAGAAACTCATGCCGCGCCAGCGTAAACTAAAGATCGAAGTGGCGGAACACCTACCTTTTGAAAACGGGCCTTTTGAAAACGGGCGCTCGTTGGCGTGGAACGGCCATAATCCGCTTCCGCGGCAAGGCATCCAGGAACCGAAAAAACAAAAGAAAGAGGGCCGGATTTTACCGGCCCCCACAATTTATTCACGGGAACTTGTCTGAAGCCAACCCAGGTATTAGCCCTGTGTTTTGCGTGTAATAGCCTTGCTCGTGTCTTTTACATAAAAGATGTGGCGGCCGATTTTCTTGTACGGTGTAAAAACCTTGGACCAGTATGGCGAAACCGTATCGGCGTGATACCAGAGCGCGCCCTTGGTCGGATCATCGGTCGCGCCACGGCGGATAAGAAGGGCCACCAGAAGGCTCTCGCGCCAGGCAGCGACGTCACGGGGCTGATCGCTCCGGCCATCGCACCACCAGGAAAACTGACAGCGATAGCGGCGGCGTTCGCCACCCTGCTGGACGACGGCGCAAATCTGTCCCGGCCACTGGCTGGCCGCAACCCGGTTCAGGACCACGTGGGCAACCGCTATTTTGCCCTGCAGGGGCTCGCCGCGTGCCTCATGGTAAATATTAAGAGCCATGCACCGAAGGCTTTCCCAGCTCATTTTTTCGCCGTCAGATGCCTGCGATGGTAAAGATATAAGTGATATAGTTAACGCCAAAGCGGCTATTCTAATCATCCCGATCATGACAAACCCCGTTAATGTTATAAGTCAAAAGATTTTTTTGTTTTGTTGAGTGGAATTTGCATTATCTTTCTGGTTAATTTCAAGAAAAAAATCGCTAAATTTATAATTATTTTTATTTAACATTAACCTTAATATTTATTAACTGTATAAATTACTGTTTAATAATATTTTTTTACTTTCCACAACATGGTTAAGGCGGCGGTAAGGTGAAAAATTCCTTCTACAAGAATCTCCCGTCCTGCTCGAATTTCGACGACGTAATCGAAAAAGACCGGTATTTTCCCCTGCCGGATGACTGGTATATCGGTGTCAGCGACGTCATGAATTCGACCGCCGCGATCGCCGAGGGGCGGTACAACATGGTTAATATGGCCAGCGCCAGCCGTCATTTCCGCAGTGAGGAATGAGCTTGGGGATCTGTCATGTCCGGTCGTCGACCGGCACGGACCTATAGGGCGCGGCTGACGCCGCCGTCGACCTCGATCAGCGCGCCATTGACGAAACAGGCGCGTTTGGAACACAGGAACACCACCATATTGGCGATATCCTCGGGCAGCCCGATGCGGCCCACCGGCACCTTGGCCGCCGACGCCGCCATGATCTGTTCCATCGTTTCGCCGGTCATCTTGACCCGCTGCTGAACCAGTGCATCCCATCGGTCAGTCGCGGTGGCGCTTGGGTTGACGCCATTGACCAGAACATTGTCGGGTCCGCATTCCTCGGCCAGCGCCTGGGTAACGTTGAGAATCGCCGCGTTGATCGCTCCGCCGGCAATATATTTCGCGGTCGGGAAATGCCCGCCATTGCCGATCACATTGACGATCCGGCCCCAGCGGCGCTCCCGCATGGGCCCCATGACCGCGCGGGCGCAGCGGACATAGCCCATGAGCTTGAGATCGAAACAGCCTTGCCAGGTCTCGTCATCGATGTCGCCGATCCGCCCGAGCGGCGCCGAGCCTGCGTTATTGACCAGTATGTCGATCCCGCCAAGCGCAACGGTCGCATCGGCCACGATGCGCGTGACGTCGGCGGCTTTCGACATGTCCCCGGCGACCGGCAGCACGCGGCCGGCGCTGTTCGATGACAGCGCCTCGGCCACCGCCTGGAGGCGGGCCTCATCGCGTGCGGCGATGACCACATCGACGCCTTCCGCCGCCAGCAACTGGGCGCAGGCTCGTCCGATCCCCTGGCTGCCGCCCGTAACCAGCGCGCGCCGGCCCTTCAGTCCATACTCCATCAACCGTTCCTTAAACTGCCGGTATTTCAGTCCGCCACCATCATGTCGGCGGCGGAAAGATGCGCCACCGTTTCACCGGTTGCGGTGAAGGTCCGGGTTACCTCGGGCGACGCATAAATCCACAGGATCGCCATGGGCCCATCGCCGGTATTGTGGAACCGGTGCGGCAGGCCGGCCGGTATATAGGTGGTGTCGTGTTGTTTAAGTTCGGTCACCACGCCATCGACCTCATAGATTCCGGTGCCTTCGAGGACCGTCACCTGTTCATCGCAATTATGCGAATGCATCGGCGCGCCTTCGCCGGGTGGGAACCGGGTCATGCCGGTGGTGAATTTCGCACCAGGCGTATTGTGCTGGACGATCAGCGGACGCGTGACGATCCCGCCGCCTCGTTTCATCTGGGGGGCCTTATCGATATCGATAAATGTGCCTTCAGCCATTTTCTCAACTCCTGTCCCTGATTCCCGAAGGCCTAAACATAGCCTTCCTGCTCGTCCCGTGCACGGGCCGCGGCAGTGCGTTCCGCCGGATCGCCAAAGCCGCCGCCGCCCGCGGCTTCCATCAGCATGGTCTCGCCGGCTTCCAGATCGACCCGCGTGGTGATCGGCATTTCCTTTTCGTTGGGCGTACCGGGGTTCAGCACAAAGCGGCTGCCACGACCGGGCTTGCCGCCGGCAACACCCCGTGGTGGCCTTTGTGCCCGATCGCCCCGGAAAATAACCATGGCGGGTTCCAGCAATTCATAGATCCGGCGCATGGCAAGTCCGCCGCGGAATTTTCCGTCGCCGCCCGAGCCCGGGATCAATTCATAGCGGGTTACGCGGCAGGGAAATTCGGTCTCGACGATTTCGATCGGCGTCACATAGATGTTGGATAGATGCACGGTCGTGCCGGACGCGCCATCCTGGCTCGCCGAACCGCCATAGGCCGATCCGTAAATCTCATACTGGTTGCCCCGGGGGATACGTTTCGTGCCGCGCCAATCGATGGTGAGCCCGCCGCCGCTGCCGCCGCTATAGGCCGCCGCGCGGTCGGGCACAACCGGCCCGAACGCTTCCAGCAGCATGTCGATAACGGTCATGCAGGTCTTCATATACGAACTGCACGGCGCCGGCGGATGCGGGTCGAGCACGGTTCCCCTGATGGTCTTGATGTGAACCGCGTCGAAGGCGGCATCGCTATAGCGCAGATTTGGATCGATCAGCCCGATCAGCACCTGGAAGCAGCAGGCTTCCACCAGCGCCAGACGGATATTGACCGGACCACGCCCCTGCGGATCGCTGCCGGTAAAATCGAACTCGACTTCGCCGTCCTTTACCGTGACGCGCACATGCATGCGGATCGGCTTGGAAAAATCGATCCCGTCACTATCCAGAAAGGATTCGGCTTCCGTGGTCCCGTTGGGCAGGCGCGACAGGGCATGGCGGAACTCGACACCCGCCGCCTCTACCATGGCGACGAGCGCTTCCTGCACGGTCCCCAGCCCGAATTCGGCGCACACCTGCCGCAGCCGGTCACGGCCTATTTCACAGGCGCCGACCTGACCATGCAGATCGCCCAGCGTCAGCTCCGGCAGCCGGCTGTTGGCCCGGATCATCCGCTCCACATCCATATTGTGAACCCCCGCCCTGTAATACCGGATGGGCGGGAAGACGATCCCTTCCTGAAACAGCTCGGTCGCCTGACCATAGGTCGAGCCCGGCACGGCGCCGCCGATATCGGCCTTATGGGCAATGCTGCCGGCGAAACCGACCAAGGTGCCTTCATGGAAGACGGGCACGATCACGGCCATATCGGGAACGTGCGGCAAATTGCCGTCATAGGGATGGTTGCACAGGTAAATATCGCCATCGACGAGACAGTTCTCGCCATAAAGCTCGAAAATGCGGCGCACCAGATATTTGTACGACGTGGAATGGAAGAACATGGGCGGCGCGACCAGAATGCGGCCCTTCGCGTCGAGGATCACACAGCTGAAATCGCGGGATTCGCGGACGATGGTGGAGTAACCCGAGCGAAAGAAATGGTGATGCATTTCATCCATCAGGCTGCCTACCCGGTTGCGCAGAATCTGGACGGTGATGGGGTCGACTGATTGGGACATGCTAGGCGCTCCCGTCACGGGTTAATTCCAGATTGCCATAGGCATCGCACCGGACCGACCAGCCCGGCGGGACGACCGTGGTTGAATCGAGCTGCTCAACGATGATCGGCCCCTGCATAGGTTTATCGGGCGGTAGATCGGCGCGGCGCCAGATGGCCGCCATTACCTGATTGCCCTTTCCATCGGAAATGCTACGCGTTCCGGCAGGTACGGAATCTCCTGCCGCTACCGACGCCCGTTCGGTAATGTCGAGTTTAGGCACCGCGACGACCGCCCGCACGCGATAGCTCACCGCTTCCACATCCGCGCCCCGCGCCGCATGGCCATGTACTTCCTGATGACGTTCGTGGAACCGTTCCACCAGCGCCTCAAGGCCATTCCGCTGCACCGGACTAGGTATTCCGTCGAGGGGAATACGCAACTCGTAACCTTGGCCGGCATAGCGCAAATCCATTTCACGCAGGAATAGAGCTTTCTCATCACCCAATCCTTCATCGCGCAGATCAGATGTGGCCCGTTCTTCCAGCGCGGCAAAGGATGCTTCGACGTGATCGGGGTAGAGCCCGTCCATGGCCTGCAAATCGGATCGGATATAATCATGCACCACATCGGCGCACAGCAATCCGAAGGCTGAAAACGCGCCTGGGCTTTCCGGCACCAGCACGCGTCCGATGTTGAGATCCCGGGCAACGGCGGCGGCATGAACCGGCCCGGCGCCGCCAAACGGCACCAGCGTAAAATCGGTCAAATCGACGCCCTTTTTCGCTGCCTGCACGCGAATTTCATCGGCCATGCGGGCGTTGATCACGCGCACGATACCGGCCGCCGCAATCTGGGTATCGACGCCCATGGGTCCGGCCACCTGCGCGTCGATGGCGGCCGTCGCGGCAGCGCTATCGAGCGACATTTCGCCGCCCAGAAAGAAACCGGGATTGAGAAAGCCGCTGACCAGATCCGCATCGGTGACGGTGGGAAGCGTGCCGCCCTTGCCATAGCAGGCCGGGCCGGGCGCCGCACCGGCGCTATCGGGGCCGACCTCGAGCAAGCCGGCGGCATTGACCCGCGCGATGCTTCCCCCGCCGGCCGAGATGGTCGACACATCGAGCGCCGGCACACCGACGATACGGTTTGCGACCACCGCTTCGGCATGTTCCAGCGGCGTACCATCCTGAATAAAGGCGATGTCGCAGCTGGTGCCGCCCATATCCATGGTGACGATATTCCGCAGCCCCTGGCGAACCCCCAGCAGATAGGCGGTTCCCTGCACACCGGCGGCGGGGCCGGACAGCAGGGTATGCACGGTCTGGCTTTCGGCATTGGCCGACAGCGGCATGACGCCGCCATTGGACTGCATTAAAAACCGCCGCCGCGTCTTGATATCCCGTTCGTCCAGGCCATCGGACAGGGCGGAAATATAATCGGCCAGCACGGCCACCAGATAGGCGTTCACCAGCGTGGTGGAATAGCGTGGCCATTCGCGGATACGGGGCAGAACCTCGCTGGACAGGGAGACCTGCGCGCCGTCGACCGTGTTCCGGATAATCTCCGCCGTGGCCCGCTCATGCGCGTCATTCATGAAGGAGAACAAATAGCACACGGCGAACGACCGAACGCCCTGGCCGGCGAGGTCGCTTGCGGCCCGCGCCACCGCCTCGCGATCCAGCGGCGCCAGCTCCGCCCCGGCATAATCGATGCGCCCGCCAATTTCCCGCGTCAGGCTGGGCGGTGTGATGGGCGCCGGGCGGGAGAAAAGATGATCGAACGGATTGGCCTCGTCCCGCGCCTGGGTCTGAACCTCGCAGATGGCGCGATAGCCGTCATTGATCAGCAGCCCCACCTTGGCGCCCTTGCCTTCCAGCAGGGCGTTGGTGGTTACCGTTGTGCCGTGCGCGAAGAACTCGATATCGCCGGGGTCGATGCCGTCATGGATCAGCCGTTCCAGACCCTGCAGCACCGCGCGGGCCGGATTGTCGGGCGACGATGGCAGCTTTTCTATCCGCAGGGCGCCGGTGGTTGCATCGCTGGCAACCAGATCGGTATGGGTCCCCCCCACATCGACCCCAATGCGATATCGGGGCGGTCTTTGATCCACTATTTCGTCTCCCTGGTCTTATTCGGTATCATAGCGCTGCCGCGGCGCGGCGGAAAAGTACCCCGTCGCCGGCTTTAGGTCTGCACCCAAAAGACATTCAGGCGATTATTGTCTATCTTTTGTATCTAACAAGCGGAGGATCAGATGCGCATTGACGGGCCTGCAATCTCACCAACCGAAGTGTCTTTCCCAAACGGCGGCACCGATCTCGCCGGATTCCTATTTGTTCCGGAAAGCGATAACCCGGTTCCCTGCCTGGTGGACAATCACGGTAGCCAGCTGCCGCCCGGTACGGCCGATCTTTCTCACCCACAAACCGCGGCGTTTTTTATGTCGCAGGGCTATGCCTATCTGTTCCCCCACCGCGCCGGCTATGGCAACTCATCGGGCGTGAAGCTGGCGCAGGAGGTAACGGCGCCGCGTGGGACACCTGACCATGACGAACAGATGGTCAAGCGGCTGACACAGGAAAACAGGGACGTCATCGCATCGCTGGATTACCTGACGACCCGGCCCGACATCGATGCCGAGCGAATCGTCGTGATGGGCAGTTCCTTAGGCGGCATTCACACCCTGCTGGCCCTGGCGCAGGATAAACGCTGGCGTTGCGGTCTGGATTTCTCCGGCGGCGCAAGCCAGTGGAAGGCGCACCCCAAGATCAAGCAGATGCTGCTGGATGCCGCCGCCGCCCTGACCGCGCCGGTCATGCTGATTCAGCCGGAGAACGACTTCAACACTGCCCCGACCGAGGAAATCAGCGCCCTGCTGACCGAATTGGGAAAACCCCATGAAGCGGCCATCTTCCCCAAATGGGGCACCCCTGGCGCCGAAGCCCACCGCTTCTGCGCCGCCGGTCAGCAAATCTGGGGACCGATGGTGGCCGCGTTCCTGGAGAAATATTTGTAGCTCAGCTACGGGGCGGTCTCAGACCGCCCCCTACACCAATTCATGGACACTGTAGGGGGCGGGGCTGAGACCCGCCCGCACCTCAGTCGAAATTCAGGCCCTTCTGGACGCCGGGCCGGGCATTGATTTCATCATGCCAGCGGTCGAGATTGGCATAGCCGGTAGCCATGGCGGCGTAGTTGCTTTTCGCCCTGGTGAAAATCCCGAAGAACGAAAAATCGGCGATGGTCACCTCGTCCCCAGCGCAGTAGCGCTGATTGGCGAGCTTGGCATCCCAAACCGCGCAGTATTCGCGGAACCGCTGCTGGAAATTTTCCGTCGCCGCGGCATTTGCCTCTGACCAGCGCGAGATAAAGGCGACCGCACCGTAGGTCGGTCCGATATCGGTCGCGGTATTCATCATGGGATCCCAGAACGCGGCGCGCGCGGCCGGATCCTGCGGCAGGAACTTGCCGGACTTTTCCGCCAGGTAGAACAGGATCGCGATGGATTGGGGAATGGTGACCGCCTTGCCGCCAGGTCCGTCGTGATCGACGATCACCGGAGTCAGCCCCATCGGGTTCATGGCGAGAAATTCGGGCGTCTTATGTTCCCGCGCCTGCATGTTAACCCGGCGAAGATTGTAGTCGAGGCCGGTTTCGTCGAGCATGATTTTCGCCCGAAGGCCGTTGGTGGTCGGCGCGGCATAGAGATCGATCATGATTGGTTGCTCCCCTGTTGGTCACTGATTACCGGCCATTGATATCATTGTCGCGCGCCGGCCGCTTCCAGAATCCGCACCATCTCCGTATAGCCGGCGCCGCGCGCCAGCCCCAGCGGCGTCACGCCGTTGCCATCCGCCAGATTGACGTTGGCACCCGCCTTGACCAGGGCACGCAGGCAGGCCACATGGCGCTGGCCCCCATCGCCCAGGACGATGGATTCGATCAACGCCGTCCAGTTGAGGTTGTTGACGTGATCGAGCTTTGCTCCGCCATCGATCAATGCCTGGACCACCGCCACATGCCCCAAATGCGACGCCGCGATCAGCGCCGTGCCGTCATAGGGGCTGGTCATCAGGCGCGGGTTACCGCCCGACGCGATGGCGAGTTTCACCATCTCCACATGATCGGCAACCGCGGCAATGGTAATCAAATCATAGCGCTGAACATCCAGCCTGTTCAGATCGGCGCCGGCCTTGATCAACAACCGCGCCGCCGCGAGATCGCGCCGGTAGCCGGCGATCATCAGCGGCGTGCGGCCATGACCGTCAGTCGCGTTCAGGTCTGCCCCGCCGGCTATCAGCCGTTTGACGTCGCCGAGCTTTCCACCAGCCACTGTCGCAAGAAGCCCGCGATAGGCCGCGACCTCCGCGTCATCCGGCGCGGTCTGGGCGTACGGGGGTTGGGCGAAGCCCCCTATAAGATAAACAAAGAAAAAAAACCCAATAGTCCGGCGCATGAATTGCCTCGTTTCATATCGAAACAGTTGGACGAGCAATATCCAACCGAAATGGGAAGAGAGCAACCATGGCTATTGGAACGTGGTGATAACCGACCAAAGCTGCGGAAATATAGCGGGAGCGATGGATTATTATTGTTTTGACGATCCCCGGCCCCGCGCGAACTCCAGTGTGCAATACAGGCACAGGAGATAAAACAGCATCGCCAGGCGGGGCTGGTCGAAGGGGCTGACGACGGCGGCGATAAACAGGTAGCCGGTCATGGCGCCGGCCCACGGGATCGCCAGGGCGTTCCCGGCCCAGATGGCGCGGGCGAGCGCGGCCAGCCCGAGACCAAACAGCAGGATGACCCCGGCCAGCCCCAGCCAGCCCTGGTCGAACAGCACATTCACCGCCATGTTCTTGGTGTGCCAGGGAAGATGGTTGTCCACCGTCCAGAACCAGTGATCGTTGGTGCCGCTGAAATTGCCGTTCTGTATCAGGTTCCTGCCATCGGTCGTTACGAAGGCAATGTTATCAAGCGACAGGCCCGCCACGACCTGATCCGTATGCAGGGTAAGCCAGAGGGGTTGCTTGGACAGACGTCCGATGCGACCGCGGGGGCGGCCGGTGTCGTCGATCCTGACGGCCGCGCTATGCGGAACCCATTTGCCGCCGGTCGGCGGCAGGCGGTACGCGTTCCAGCTGCATCTTTGCGAATGAAGCAGCCATTTTTCACAGATGCCGATTGTCAGGCCCGCTTTTGTGTCCCGGGTGCGATAGCGGAAGGACAGCCGGTAATTTGTGTCCGGCTGGGCATCGATTTTCTGGCCCATATAAAGATTGTCGCCCGAGCGCAGGGTCAGGTACCGCTGTCCGGGACGGCCATCGAAAGAATAGCGGGCGAGCCTGTGGCGCTGTGCATAGAGGGCGGGGAAGGCGCCCGGCCCCATGCCGAACAGCTGCGTCACAACGCCTGTATCGCGCATCGACAGTGCTTCCCGCCAATGGGCGAGGCGCGTTTGAAGATCACCGCCGGTTTGTTTGAATCTGTTGGCGACTTCGGTCGGTACGACAAAGGGCACGGCGACAATGGCCAGCAGCACGGCGATCATGGGGTAGACCAGCAAGGCCCACCCAAGCCGGCCCCGGCGCGCCCACATTACGAAGAACAGACCGACCATGGCGAACAAAGCGGCGGCGGTGGCGAGAAAGGGCCCCCGCGAACCGGTGGCGAGCAGGACATAGAACGCTGGACCGCACAGCCCGAGCGCGGCAGGCCGCCATCCGATGGTCCGGCGAAGGACGAATGGCGCGACAATCAAGGGAATCGTGACGGTCAGCCACAGATCGATGTGCCCGTCCCCGGTGTGCATGCTGGAGAACGGACCGACGATGCGATAGGGATCGCCAAAATTGAACAGGCCGGGGAAAAGCCAATGCTCATACAATCCTACCAGCCCGACACCAAACAGGCCGAGAAGCAGCCCCCCGGCCAGATAGGGTCCGGTACGCGATGTTTCATTGATGGATCGGTTGAGAAAGGGCAGCAGCAGCAGCGGCCAAACGAGTCCCTTGGCGACGCGGGCCGCGTTGAAGGGGCTGTAATAGCTCGCGAACGAATTGCCGTCGATCGCCGGCCAGGGGGTGAGCGCGATCGCCGTACTAACGCCCGAAGATACGACGAGGAGGACCAGCGCGGCGGCGAGCGGCCTGCCAAACCGGAAATCCTCGCGCGCCAAGGGACGCCGCCACAACAATATGGCCACGGTCAGAAGAACCAGAGCATCGAATTCATCGAAAAAGTACCAGCCGGAGAAGATCGCCAGATCGAGCATCGGCATTGCTGCGGGCACGACGATCATCCAGATCCGCGGCGTTTTCAGCAATAAAAGCCCGTAAACCGCGAAGCCGATAGCCAGCCAGACCTGCCCGACCGGGAACCGCCATAAAAAAGCGGCGACAATCGTCATAAAAAGGAAGGCGGTAACGCGTTGCCAAAACATTGATGATACGTAATTTGGTGTGCCGGTGGCGATCCGCCCCATGTTACAGGAAATAGTTAGCAAAATGAGGAACACGCACCTATCTTTCCCGGCCTCGTCCGCAGAGCCACCACCGGCACGCCTTGGCCGATGGCTGACGCTGATGGCGTTCGGGTATGGCGTCTTTGTCCTCTATGGCAGTCTGGTGCCGCTTCAGATTCGGTCCCTCGACCTGGCGAATGCCCTAAGTCAGTTTTCCCGGATTTCATTCCATTCGCTTGGGACCGTTCACCGCGCGGACTGGGTCGCTAATATTCTGCTCTATATCCCGCTCGCCTTTTTCTGCTGCGCCGCCGCCAATGCCCGCGCCCGGACAGGATGGGGGACATCGGCTTTCATTCTGTTTTTATGTTTGGCATTCGCTGTCCTCATAGAGTTTCTGCAGCCCGCACGGTCTCCCAAAACGACCTGCTGGCCGAAGCCTTGGGGTCGGTCATGGGCGTTACGATCTGGCTGGCTGCCGGCCGGCGCCTGATCGATCTGGCGCGGACCATCTCACTGGGCGGACAGGCCGGTCTTGGCGCCGCCTTCACGGCCTATTGCGGTCTCTATTTTGTCTATTCCCTCATGCCGCTTGATTTCCTGGTATCGGGACAGGAGCTTAGCGAAAAACTCGCCTCGGACGCGATTACGCTGACGATCGTATCGTCCTGCGGCGGCCTGCTGCGCTGCGGTCTGAATCTGACACTGGAGGCTGTTTCCTTCATCCCTTTCGGCCTGTTCGCCGCCTTGCTGTTGAAACGGACCGGGGCAGCGTCCCCCGGCGCGCTGACCGGCTTCCTGCTGGGCGCCCTCGCCGGCGCCGTCATCGAAGGCATGCAGATATTACTCGCCTCGGGTATTACACAAGGCGTGTCCATTGCCACGCGTGCTGTCGGCATGATGGCCGGGGTCATCATCGGTCGCGCATGGTCGGCATCGTGGATGACCGCCTGGCTGCCGGTCGCCCGAGGGGCGGTTATCGCCGGCGCCCTGGGCTACGCCGCACTGTTCGCGGCCATCGCCTGGCGAAGCGGCTGGCAGACGGACGGCGCGCTGCTCCGGCTCGGCACCCAGAGCTGGCTGCCGTTCTATTACCATTACTGGACCACCGAGCAGGCTGCGCTGGCGAGCCTGTTGCGCAACGCAATCCTTTATGCGCCGGTCGGAATTGCGGTCTGGGCGTGGCGGTTTGCGGGATTGCACGGCCGGCGAACCGATCTGCCGGGCGCCACCCTGGTGTTCTGGCTCGGCGCCGTATTGGCCGTCCTGATGGAGACCAGCCGGCTGCTGCAACCGAATGGGCACGGTGATCCGACCAATATCTTGATCGGGGCGGTGGCGGCCTGGCTCGCCTTTCGCCTGACCGGCTGGTTCGCCGCGTGCCTGCTGAGCAGTCCGGGAAAGGCCCCTGCCCCCCCTCCGCGCAGTTATCTGCGCTGAGCACCGCCGGCGTTTCTTTTCGAACGCTTTGGGCTAACATGCCTCTGAAAAACATAAGGAGGCGGCATGTACGGACATCGGGCAAGGATCGGCTATACGTCACCACCGTCGGCGACGGAGGTGTTTCCCTACGAATTTTACAAGATCGTCCCGGACGGGGTGACCCTGGTGATCAACACCCTGCCGCTGGTCAACCGCACCAGCGACGAGGTCGACCGGGCCTATGATGTCAGCCTCAGCGCCGCCCACGCCATGGCCCGCGCGGGGGTCGATCTGTTTGTGTTCGGCGGCCTGCCGATCAACGCGTCGCGCGGCTTCGCCAACGCGGCCGACATGGCGGCCGAAACCGAAAAGGAAATCGGCGTCCCGGTGATCACCAGCCTGTCGGCGCAGCAGGATGCGTTTGCCGCGGTGGGCGCCGCGAAGGTTGCCGTGATCCAGCCCTATGACGATACCCACATTCCCCGTTTTGAAAGCTACGTGCATGAGTTGGGGGCGGCGCCGACCGGCTGTGTCAGCGTCAACGCAACCTTCATCGAACTGGGCAAGGTGGATGAGGAACAGATCCTTGATCTGGGCCGCCGGGTATGCCGCGACAATCCGCAATCGGACACGCTTTATATTCCCTGCCCGCATTTCGCGACCGCCGGCGTGATCGACCCGCTGGAGCGGGAATTTGACATCACCGTCATCACCGCGCTTCAGGCGATCGTCTGGCGGGCGCTTAGAAAATGCGGCATCGACGACCGGATCAACGGGTTCGGCCGGCTGTTCCGGGAATTCTAAGGATAAGTCATCATGTATGGATACAGAGCCCGGATCGGCTACACATCGCCACCGGCGGCAACCGAAGTATTTCCCTACGAGTTCTACAAGATCGTGCCAGACGGGGTCACGCTGGTGGTGAACACCCTGCCGCTGATCGACCGCACCAGCGACGAGGTCGACCGCGCCTATGATGTCAGTCTGAACGTCGCGCACGCCATGGCGCGGGCCGGAGTCGATATCTTCGTGTTCGGCGGCCTGCCGATCAACGCGTCGCGCGGCTTCGCCAATGCCGAGGACATGGCGCGGGCGACGGAGCAGGACATCGGCATTCCGGTCGTCACCAGCCTGTCGTCCCAGCGCGATGCGCTGGCTGTCCTTGGGTCAAAAAAAATCGGGATTATCCAGCCCTACAACGACAGCCATGGGGAACGTCACATGACCTACATTCGGGAAATGGGGCTGGAGCCGATGGGATGGGAATGCCTCAACACCACCTTCATCAAGCTCGGCGAGATGGACGAGGAACAGGTGCTGGAGGCCGGACGCCGTCTGTGCCGCGCCCATCCCGATCTCGATACGGTCTATATGTTCTGCCCGCACTACGCGGTGATCAACACCATCGACAAGCTTGAGGCCGAATTCGGCATCACCGTCATGACCTCGCTCCAGGCCATCGTCTGGAACGCGCTCCGACGGTGCGGTGTTGATGACAGGATCGACGGCTACGGCCGCCTGTTGCGCGATTTCTGAGCAGCAATGGGGGATAGATATTGAAGACGCTTCGGGCCGTTAATTTCTGTTAACCATATTTTAACCATAGTTACCCGATCCTCTACTTGGCTCGCTGACGGCAGCGAGAAGTTTTAGAAAGTAGAGAAGTAAGGTTATGGCACTTTCCACTCCCTCCATCGAAATGGTCCTCGATCTCGTCGAAAACCGGATCGATTCCCTTCATGTACAAGACATCAACGATTTGCGTGAACTGAAGGAACTTGAATATACACGGCGCGAGCTTCGGTCGATGCTCGGCCAGCGGCGCAATCCGCACCAGTCGGCTCAGGTCATCCCCCTGTTTCCGGCGACCGCCTCAACCGGGCGATAACCCGGTTCATTCGGCGGCTACGGCCGGCATCGCCAGACCCATGGTCCCTAGCCGGCCCAGCGCGGCAACTTCATCACCGATCCCCGCCGTGCGCAAGGCGCACCACAGCGCCGCCTGGTTGCTGGTGACGACGGGTCTATCCAGCTCCGCCTCCAGGGCCGCGATCACATCGATGCTGTGAATATTGGCGCAGCTGATAAAATAAGCGTCGCAATCATCGTTCCGCATGGCCCGCACCGCATCGAACCAGAATGCCGGCGGGGTCGTGCAATAGGCATCACTGTTCGCAAGGCTCATCGCCCTGTCGGCGACGATGTCGTATCCGGCCTGCCTCAGGAAGGCGAGCTTCCTGTCGTGGCCGTCCTGCGCCGTCTCCGACACGAAGACCAGCCGCACCGCGCCCAGCGTCCGAAATGCTGCCGTCAGGGCTGACGCGGCAGAGAGCGCCGGCCGGCCGGTCGCCGCCGCCATGGCCTCGATCACTTTCCGCTCACCCTCCACGCCGCCCGACATGGATGTCCCGGTGCACTGCAGAACAGTGACGTCACATTTCGAATCGCCAAGCAGTTCGGACGCGTCCAGGATCCGCGGCATCAACTGGTCGAGCGGGGCGCGATGGCGGTTGGTCATCCCGATGCGCGTGAAGTGGCCCACCACGCCGTCCGGTACAAATCGTTGTATCTGCGGTTCGACCATCCGGTTGGAGGAAGGAATGATGAACCCAAGCCGTGCCCGCGGCACGATCGGTTGATAAGTCATGGCACGCCCACCTTTTCTCCGACTAGATGATTTTATTGGATTAAACCATCCTGCGGGATCCAAAACAATCGGGTATGCCTATGGGGATTTCCTGTGGATCGCTGTATCAGCGGGTCCATCTATTGTTGTGGTACGGCTAGCTTTCCTAAAAGCTGGCGGGCTTCTCCGGCCCCGTCAAAAAACTGACCGGTTTTGAGGGCCGCGTGAAGTTCCTGCCGGGCGTCTTCCGGGTTGCCCATTTTGTTCAGCGCAACGGCAATATGATAACGGATTTCCGGCAAGGCGGGCGCCCGCAATTTCGCTTTACGCAACAGCGTCAGCCCTTCGTCCAGGCTGCCCTGCTGAACCAGGATCCAGCCATAGATGTCCATCACCGCCGGCGCCGACGGGGCGGCCCTAAAGGCTCGCTCCGCAAAATCAAGCGCCCGGGACGCGTCATGTTTTTGGTGCAGCAGCGCCATGCTGGTGAGCAGCAGCGTATCTTTTGGCGTCGCGTTCAGCAGGCTTTCATAAACCGCCATAGCCTCCGCATCGCGGCCCGCATCGCCGTAAGCCATCGCCAGCAAGCGTTGCGCGTCCCTGTCGGCGGGCCGTTGGGCAGACCAGCCTTTGGCGAACGCCAGCGCCTCACGTCCCGCGGCGCGGCGCGCCCGATAGACCCTGGCCGCCAGAGGAAAATTGGGGCTTTTCTTCAGGGCTTCCTCATAGGCAAGCAGAGCGGACTCAAACTTACCCATGCGCATATGGGCATCGCCCTGCAACATATGCCCGGCCGGTGAACGCGGGTGGAGAGCGGCAAGTGTTTCTGCCCGCGCAAGCGCCGCCTCCATCTTGTCGGCAGCCATTTCCAAATTAAAGAATGCCGTATGGACGGATAAATTTTTATCATCCAGTTCAAGCGCCTTTTGCAGCGAAGTACGGGCGCCCTGTTCGTCGAACGCCCGCATCTGCCACATCACATTGCGCACCAGCCAATCGACCGACTTCATTTCGGCGGCCCGCACCCCCACCTCTTTAAACGTGACCGCCGCCAGCTCGACCCGTTTCGCGGCGAGACGGGCACGGCCAAGCGCCGTGAGATAGGTGAGGTTCGCGGGATCCTGACTGTTCAGGTCGCGGGCAACGGACAACGCCTTGTCAGGTTTGTTCGCGTATATATAAAGATCGACCAGTTGCAGCGCGGCAAGGTGTGGCGTACGGGATTTTTTCCGGGCCTTCTTGAGCCAACTCAGGGCGCTATCCAGATCGTCGCGCATCAGCTCGATTTCGGCCAGCGCCATCATCGCCGCGCCGTTGCCGCTATCCTGTTCGACCATGTAGGAATAAAGGCGTTCGGCGGCGGAGACATTCCCGAGGCTGAATTCAAGTTTCGCAAGATTCGAGGCCGCCAGAACATATTTCGGAGCGGCCTCGACTGCCGCCGTGAAACTTCTGCGTGCGGCGTCAATGTTCTTCAATCCGACGTGGGCGCTGCCAGCCAGATTTTGAGAGACGGAGTTCCTGGAATCGTGTTCGATGACAATGTTCGCGATCTCGAGCGCCTGGTTGTACTCGCGTTGATTCAACTGGGCGGCTGCCATCAACAGGGTTGCTTGTACCGCCTGACGATCGCGGCGTATGTCCGATCTCAATAATTTCTTGGCGTCGCCATTCTGCCCGGCCACCGACCGCAGCATTACCAGGCGGGAGAGCGCGGAATACCCGGGATCGGCGATAGAAGCGGCTTTTTCAAGCACTTTAATCGCTTTTCCATGATTGTGCGTGCGCATGAGGGCGTCGCCATACAGGGTCAGGATCTCGATATCCATTGGATGGCGGAGCGCCAGCTTCTCCAGCAAATGCAGCGCATAATCCGAATCGCCGGTTGATAGCGCGAGGGAAGCCAAAAGCTTGTGAGCCCCCATATGCTCGGGAACGCGCTTCAAATAAGCCGTCAGGTGCCGGTAGGCGCTGGCGTAGTCCTGGCGGAAATAAGAAACCACGCCCAGCAGCAACAGAGTGGGCGGATCCGACGGGGCCGCCCCGGCCGGAAGACCCTTCAGGGCGGTTTCCGCCTCGATCAGGACATCCTGTGCTTCTTTCACCTTGCCCGCGTGCGCCAATATCAGCGACTGAAGAAAAGCCGCATGAGGATCCTTCGCGTCCCTGCCGCGAAGGTGCAGAACGTCGGGTTCAGCATCCCGATACGCGCCCCGACCGATGAGAATTCGGGCGCGGGCCAGGCGCGGCGGCACGAAGCGCGGCGCCAAGTCAACCGCCCGGTTAAAATGGGTCAGCGCCTCATCTTCCCTGCGCTGAAGCCGGGCAATTTCTCCCTTGGCGAACCAGGCATGGCCGTCTTCGGGCTTGGCCTTCAATGCCCTTTCGACATAATTCCCGGCGCTAATCAAATTGTCCGTCGCGATCTTTACCCGCGCCAACCCGTTGAGGGCTTTGGAAAATTTCGTCCGGATTTTCAAGGCTTCCAGATAGTTCTGCTCAGCCTGACTAAAATGCCGGAGCGCCAGATGAGCGTCGCCGCGAATGACCGCTACTTCAGCCGCTGTCGACTGGTCCGGGCCGGCCTTGCTCAGTTCCGTCAAGGCTTCTTCATAGCGTCCTTGCAGCACATAGGCCCGCCCCAGCGGGGCCAGAACGAAGCTGTCACCCGCGCCGTCTTTTCGGGCTTGCAGAAACTCTTCCGCGGCGGCGGCGCCATCTTCAATTTCCAGATAGGTGTTGCCGAGCAAAACACGCGCGGCCAGATCCGTCGGATCGGTCTCAAGCGCCGTTTTCAGCTCTGCGATGCCACCCTTGTGGTCACCGGCGGCGATCAGTTCAATCGCAAGCTCAAATTGTCTGTCTGTCGGTTTCGGCGATTTGGCGGCCAGCGCCATGCCCGCCGACAACAGGCAGGCCGTCGCCATCATCGCCACGGTTTGTGTTAGCCGTATGTGCCGTCGATATCGCATCACACCACTATAAGAGCCGGTTTCATTCGCTATCGGCTGGGTTGGTGAGCGACGCTCCGCCGCCTTGACGAGCAACAGCAATGATCGGATAGACGATCAACCGCGCATTGGCCGCAGGCGTAGCGCCACCGCTATGTCCCAGCCGCCCGATCTAAAAGAAAATGCATTAAGAAAGCTAAAATCTTGCCGCAAACGGATCGTTAACCTTGACGCCCCCGCAGCGAATATGGCCTTGATTTCCGGCCGAAAAATTCAGCCAAGGCGGTCAAGCAGCCAGTCGATCTGATAGGCAACCACCTGGGTCCAGTTATCGACGCTGCAATGGCCGGAACCACCGGTTTCATCGTCGAAAATCCGCAGTTCCTTGTCCGCGACCGTCAATTCGTCATAAAGCCTCTGGGCGGAGGAAACCGGGACCATGTGATCGCGCGCCCCGTGCGTGACCAGCACCGGACAGCGGACGTTCTGCAACTGTCCCTCCAGCGTGAAAGCCGCGTATTTCCGGCGCGCTTCGGCATCCGATGCGCAGCCGCCGATCCACTGCAGCTGCTCATGCAGCGGCGGGTATGGGTCATAGAGGTCGTTCAGCACGTCATAGAGCGCGCCCCAGACCACGCAGCCCTTGATGCGGTGTTCGAAACAGACGGCGCGGGGCGCGTAATACCCGGCCATGCTGCCGCCGATTAGGCCGATACGGTCATGATCGATATCGTCGCGGGTCATCAAGCTGTCGACCACCGCGGTATAGACCCGTTCGTAATCGGGGATCGTCGGGATATTTTTTAGCCGGATAGAACTGCCCTGGCCGGGCCCGTTGAACAGGAGCACCGCGGCACCGCGCGCCGTCATTTCCTGGGCGCCGCGGAACATGTTTTCTTCCGGAAGCGCATCGGCGCCGGTCGGGAAAATGATACAGGGCGGCTTCGCGCCCCTGGCGTCGCCGCGCGGCGGCAGGAAAATGGCATCCAGCTCATGCCCGTCGAACGGAATGGTGAAGCGCTCATATTTATGGGTGGAGCGGCCGAACCCTTCATGAAAACATTCGATGGTCCGGTGATACATGGGAATCTTGCGCGCATCCGTGCCCGGCAATATCCGCTCGGCCGAGCGGTAATAGGTAAAGGCGCGGCGATAGGCCTCGCTCGCCGTTACCTCGTGGCCCTTGGCAACCGCTTCATCGGCTATGGCCTTTATCCGGTCGCCAAGTTCGGTAAAGGCGGCGTACCAGTCCTCGCCATTGCCGGCCCGCACCTTGCGCACCGCGTGAAACAGTTCGTTGACATCGGCGCCGCCCTGCATTGCTTCATAAAACAGCCAGACCAGATGAAAGGAATAGACCCGTGCCGCCGGCGTATCCTCGGTCCAATATTGAAACATCCCGTGCTCCCTGACGATCAAATTTGCCCGACCTTATCACCCGACCGGATATTCGGCGATAGCCGGCCGGATTTACTGACACATTGCGGTTTTCCTTGCCCTGTTCCGGCGCTACCATCACGGCAAAACCATCCTGGGAGGCCTGAATGAAAATCACTGCTTTGACCATCGATTCCTGCGTCATGCGCAAGGAGGACCCGACCTGGGCATTCGCCCTTGCCGCCAGCCCGATCACCGAAGGCTGGATCGTCTCGATCCATACCGATGACGGCATGACGGGCTACGGCTACGCCTCGGCGACCGCGCATATGGGCGCCAGCATGGAGGGGATGAAGGGCACGCTCGAGCGGCTGGAACCCGTTCTGGTGGATCGCGATCCGGCCGACATGGCGGCGATCCGGGTCGCCCTGGATCGGGCGCTGTCGGGCAATAACCAGGCCAAGGCGGGGATCGACAACGCGTTGTTCGACCTCAATGCCCGCATGCTGAATGTGCCGATCAGCCGCCTGTTCGGCGGCGTCGTAAGGCGCGAGTTTCCGGTGCTGCGCATCCTCGCCATCAAGAAGCCGGACGAGATGGCCGAACAGGCCCAGATCCTGATCGACCAGGGCTATACCTATCTCAAGATCAAGGTCCATGGCGAGGTCGCCGAGGACGTCGCCCGCGTCAAGGCCATTCGCAAGCGGGTCGGCGACGATGTGCATCTCACCATCGACGCCAACCAGTCCTATTCCACCAAGAACGCCATCGCCGCGCTCAACCGCATGGCCGAGTACAATATCGACCTGGTGGAACAGCCGGTGCGGATCGACAATCTGAAGGGTCTCAAGCTGGTCACCGAACAGGTCCCGGTGGCGGTCGAGGCGGACGAGAGCGCCGGCTCGCTGGCCGAGGTGGCCTATCTGGTGGAGCACCGCATCGTCGACGCGGTCAGCCTCAAGGTGGCCAAGCTGGGCGGGCTGTGGAACACCATGATCGCGGCGCACATCTGCGCCGCCGGCAATGTGCAGTACCGGTTCGGCGCCCATGTGGGGTCGCGGCTGCTGAACGCCCACGCCATGCAGCTGGCCGCCGCCTTACCTGAAATGTGGTATGCCTGTGAATTCGGCGAGTTCGCCCGCCTGCTGGACGACCCGTTCGAGGGCATCGAGGTGGTGGACGGCATCATCCACCTGCCCGAGGGCGCCGGGTCGGGGGTCAACCCGCGCCGCGACACGGTGCTGAGCAAGGCCTCCTGAGGGGGGGGTGGAATTTTTTCGAGGAACAACCCCATGCAAAGTAGGTTTTTGCCTCGAAAGGAAGAAATTTGGTGACATCGGGCCGGATATAGTGTAAAGTATTCTTTACTAAGCCATAAAAATGGTGGGGCTGTCGCGGCGGGGAACAGGCTGATGAATCGAACCGGTACCGCTATGAACGAAAGACAACCCGTTTCACATAACCGCCCGCCGAACACGGTAGCGCTGGCCGCGACGCACGATGATTTCGCGCAGGCGACGGGTACCGAAAACCCGGATCTGCAAGAACAACTTCTCGTGCAGCTATCCAATGCGCTGTTGCTGCCCGACAGCCTGGACGAAGAGCAGCGGAAGTCGCGCCTTCAATCAGCCCTCGCCTGCCTGCTGGCCATTCGCCCGTCCGGCGCGGTCGAGGGCCTGCTGGCCACCCAGATGGTCGCGACCCACGAAGCGGCCATGGATTGCCTGCGCCGCGCGATGCAGGACGAGCACAATCCGGAAAGCCGCGATCAAAATTTGAAACACGCGGCGAAACTGCTTGGCGTTTACACCCGCCAGATCGAGGCGCTCGACCGGCATCGCGGCAAGGGCCAACACAAATTGACCGTCGAACATATCCATGTTGACGCAGGCGGTCAGGCCTTCGTCGGCACGGTCGAAACCGGATCGCGAGTCCATCCGCCGGCGCCCTGGCCCTCGGCGCCACAGAGCGCGCCGCAGCAGGACACGTCGAAGCAGAACGCGTCGAACCAAAGGGCCATTACGGCCAACACGCCGGAACCCTTCCCCATGAACAGTAACGGCGGGAAAGGTGACGGCGGGATGATCGGCGCTTTCTCCACCGGGCCCGCCAATCCGAAGCGGCGCCGCAAGCCCGTGCGCTGAAAAGCCGATTGTCCAACCACAGACGCAACACCGCCTCCATGTTGGCAAGCCCGCGCTGCGGCGCGAAAACCCGGGCCGGCACGCCCTGCCGGGCACCCGCGGTCGGCGGCAAGAACCGCTGCCGCCTGCATGGCGGCGCCAAAGGCTCCGGCGCGCCGGCCGGCAACCGGAACGCGCTCAAGCATGGCCATTACAGCAAACGGGCAATCGACGACCGCCGCGCCCTCCGGGGCTTGCTGCGCGACGCCAGACGGGTGATAGGGGAAATGGGGTGAGGGTCTGGCGCCTGACCCCCTGGTGTCCGGTTTATTTCAGCAGGACCATGCGGAAACCGAACGATTACGCGGGTTGCGAGGCGATCGAGCCCATTAGAGACTCTGATGTCGAGGTCGTCGCCATACA
>JAQBTY010000385.1 GCA_027624735.1 Pseudomonadota bacterium
CCTCATCCGAACGGTTCGCGCTACCGGCTATGCAATCGACGATCAAGGCGATGGATGAACTTTTTCTGCACAAAAGAATGCTCTAATTAGCGCTCAGTCGCCCTGGACCACCGGGTTTACCAGGGTGCCGATACCGTCCACTTCGATGGTCACAATGTCGCCCGGCTTGAGAAAAATGCCGCGCGGGCGGCCGACGCCGGACGGCGTTCCGGTTGAAACCACATCGCCGGGCAACAACTTGATCCCTCGGCTGAGCCATTCGATCTGCTCCGCGATGTCGAAAATCAAATCGGAGACGAACTCGTCCTGCATCTTTTCGTCATTGACCCAGAGCTGCATGCGGCAGGCATAGGGATCGGGCATCTGGTCCGCCGGCGTTATCCATGGTCCCATGGGCGCGGAGCCCTGAAACACCTTGTGGCCGAACCAATCCATGCCGAAATTCGGCCAGTCTTCCCGCTTACCGCGGTCGCGCGCCGATAGATCGTTGAGGATGGTGTATCCCGCCACGTGATCGAAAGCGTTCTCCAGCGAGATATTACGGCCGGGCTTACCGATAATGACGGCGAATTCCGCTTCCCAGTCGACCTGTTTCGAGACTTTGGGCAATTCGATGTTGGCGCCGGGTCCGATGACGCAATGCGCCCCCGACTTGATAAAGAAATAGGGGTCGGTGACCGATTTATCGGGAAAGCTCTTACCGTCGGCCGACATTTCCATGGCATGTTTTTTGTAATTCGCGCCGGCGCAATAGATGCAGGGCGGGTAGAGCAATGGCGCCAGCAGTTGAATTTCAGCCAGGGCGCGTGTTTCGCCACCCTCGTCGGCCAATTTGTGCAGCGCCGGGCATGCCGTATCCCAATTGTCGAAAATGCTGAGCGTGCTCGCCGCCCAGGCCGCGCCGTCCGTGGCCTCCTGCACGTCCAGTACCTGACCATCGCCGATCAGAATTCCGGGGCGCGGCTCGTCGGCGCTACCGGCGTAGTTCAACAGCTTGAAATCGGCCATCGTCGCGTTACTCCCTGAAATATTCCTGGCTTATGGTCGCCAAAGTTTCCCATTTTCCGGCCATGCGAACAATACACCGCCTTCCCTCTTGCAGAGCACCCGCCGCATCTGGGATGTTACGTCAGCAAGACTGAAAAATTGAGAGGATCACCATGTCGAATGTAACGCTCGCGCAGGCTTCAACCATTATCGATACTGCCCTTGCGACAGGCCGTGAGATGGGGCTTAAGCCCCTCACCTTCGCCGTCCTCGATGCGGGCGGGCATCTGGTCGCCATGAAGCGGGAAGATAAATCGTCCCTGCTGCGCTTTGACATCTCCTCGGGCAAGGCATGGGGCGCCCTTGGCATGGGCGCTTCCACGCGATCCATGGCCGGGCGTCACGAGAGCAACCCGGGATTCTTCGGCGCCGTCACCGTACTGGCGGACGGCCGGTTGCCGACAAGCCCGGGCGGTGTTCTCCTGCTCAATGCCGATGGCGATGTGATCGGTGCGGCCGGGGCCAGCGGCGATACGGGCGACAATGACGAGAAATGCGTTTTTGCCGGCATCAAGGCCGCCGGCCTGATAGCCGGCGACTGATCGCGATGCGGGAACCGCAAGACGATGCCCCTGATAATTTGATTCAGCTCGATCGATTGCCTTTTTCACAGGCCGATCTCAAAAAGATTACGGCGCTGGGTGAAAAGCAGCGATTGATGTACCGCTGGTTTCGCAGCGAAAGGATTACCCAGCCGGGGCTCGATCAGTACAAGGTCTATTCCGGCGCCCGCGGCCGGAACCCTTATGCGGCCTACCGGGTAGAACGCCATGGCGACGGGACCTATAAGCTCTTCGATCAGCGCACCGACACGGTGCTGGCCGAAGACAGGACCATCGACGCTGTGCTTGAAAAGTTACCCGACGATTTTTTCTATTCGGTGTGACGCGCTCTGATGGCAAGGGAGATTGCAATGGGCCTCGCCTCCTTCAATTTGATGAAATGGGTCGATGACAACCGTCATTTGCTGCGTCCGCCGGTGCTCAACCAGACCATCTTCGCCGAAAACGATTTCATCGTTCAGATCGTCGGCGGCCCCAATGTGCGGACCGATTACCATGACGACCCTTATGAGGAATTCTTCTACCAGCTAAAGGGCAACATGGTGCTCAAGGTCGTCGAGGACGGCGAACTGCGCGACAAGCCCATCGACGAGGGCAGTATCATGCTGATCCCGCCCCACATGCCCCATTCGCCGCAGCGCCCCGATCCGGAAAGCATCGGCATGGTGGTGGAACGGGTCCGCCCCGCCGGTGTCATGGACGCGTTCGAATGGTATTGCCCGAATTGTTCATCGAAAATCTGGCGCCGCGAGGTCCGGGTCGACAGCATCGTCGCGGATCTGCCACCCGTCTTCGAGGAATATTACAGGACTGTCGCCGTTGGGACCTGCGACAAATGCGGCCATCCCCACCCCCAGAAAATCAGCGTGTGACAGCTGCAACGCACGATAGCGATTCGACACATCATCGCGGATAATCAACACAACTGGACTTGCCAGATCGGTCGGCGCCGCATCTAAAGAAGGATAACCGCATCCATGGTTGACGCAGGTATTGTCTTCTTCTTCATCCTTGTGTTGCTCGCCGTCGTCATCGTTGTCCTGGCGGTCAAGACGGTGTCCCAAGGTTACGAATATACCGTCGAACGTTTTGGGCGATATACCCGCACGCTGAGCCCCGGTCTTCACATCATCGTCCCCATGATCGACAAAATCGGCACCAAAATGAATATGATGGAGCAGGTTTTTGATGTTCCATCACAGGAAATCATCACCAAGGACAATGCCATGGTCCGGGTCGATGGTGTCCTGTTCTTTCAGGTCCTGGATGCGGTAAAGGCCTCTTACGAGGTCCGTCAGCTCGAAATCTCCATCCTCAACATCACCATGACCAACCTCCGGACGGTTATGGGGTCGATGGATCTCGACGAACTTCTGTCACAGCGCGATACGATCAACGCCAAGCTGATGAATGTTGTGGACGGCGCCACATCGCCTTGGGGGGTCAAAGTCACGCGGATCGAGATAAAGGACATTAGCCCCCCTGTGGAGCTGGTCGAAGCCATGCAGCGCCAGATGAAGGCGGAACGGGAAAAACGCGCCTCGATCCTTGAGGCGGAAGGCGACCGGCAGGCCGAAATTCTGCGCGCGGAGGGCAGCAAACAGTCCGCCATCTTACAGGCGGAAGGCCGAAGGGAAGCCGCCTTCCGGGATGCCGAAGCCCGCGAACGCGAAGCCGAGGCCGAAGGCAGGGCAACCACCATGGTGTCGGAGGCCATTGCCGGCGGCAATGTTCAGGCGATCAATTATTTCGTAGCGCAAAAATATATCGAGGCGCTGGGAAACATCGCCTCGGCCCGCAACCAGAAAGTCATTCTCATGCCGCTGGAGGCTTCGAGCGTCATCGGCGCCATTGGCGGCATTACCGAAATCGCCCGCGAGGCGTTCGGCGCTTCCGGCAGCGGCGCAGCCAATTCCCCACGTGGCGCCGGCAGCGTGCCGTCGGCCGGAAATACAAACCCGGCTTCATCCCAGCCCGACCGATAAACGGCGAGGGAAGCGGCAATGGACAGTATCCTTCAATGGCTGGACACCCTGACCTTCTGGCATTGGATGGTGTTGGGCGCCGTGCTGATTGTCATTGAATTACTCGCGCCGGGTATCTGGTTTCTGTGGCTTGGCATCGGCGCCATGGCGACCGGGCTGGTCGTGCTCGCCTTGAGCGAGCTTTCCTGGCAGCTACAGTCGGTCATCTTTTCCGGCTTCTCGGTCATCAGTGTCATTGCCGGCCGGATGATCATGCGGCAAGGCAAGCAGTCGGAAGATCACCCCACGCTCAATCGGCGCGTCGAACAATATGTCGGAAAAGTTTTTGTTCTCGAAAACGATAGCAATCGTGGCTACGGCGAAGTCCGGATTGGCGATTCCGTGTGGCGGGTACAGCTAAACGACCCGGTCATACATCTGGCCGCCGGAACCAAGGTCATCGTGACCGGTGTCGATGGCGCGACGCTGAATGTCAACGGCGGAGTAAAATTAGACCACTTGGGCGGAGCAAAACCAGACCACTTGGTGTGATGCGGT
>JAQBTY010000386.1 GCA_027624735.1 Pseudomonadota bacterium
GGTAAGGACGAAAATTTTATATTGCAAACTTCACAGGCACCCACGCGATCAAACCGGATAAACCACGTCGTTGGGGATCAGCAGGCTGTCGTAGATGCAGTCGCGCGACTTGAGCAGAAGCGCATCGCCGTCCCGCACGAACTGGTCGATATAGCGGCCGGCCTGGAAGATGCGGGTTTTGTCTTCCATCAGGGTTTCGACCACCAGATAGTTTGATTCTGACCGGATGGTGCCGTCCGCATCCACACCCACCACCCGCACATTGCTGGTGTAATGACGCAGATAGCGTGGTGCGTACACCATGGTGGTCTTTACCGCCGCGGCGCGGTCCTTGAGCATGGGCTTGCCCTCGCACCACACCAGCCCGACTGGAAAACCGTCGTCGTAATTTTCCCGCGCGGTGATCCGGTAAAACCCATCCTCGGTAAAACACTCGCACCAGCTGTCCACATCCAGCTCATCGAGGCGGCGGGCATACTCGGTGTTGAATTCCTCGATGTCGAAACGCAGTGTGCGCGCGTCGTCGGGTGACAGATTGGTGCGGCTCACAGATCCATGACCTCGCGGTAATGACGGTAGAGGGCGCGGACCGAAGCCTCCGAGATCAGCGTCTCGGTGCTGCCTTCCTTGTCGGGCTCGAGCATGACGATTCCGTGGTCGGTTTTCGAATGCTTGAACCCCTCCTGGAGGAACTTGATGGCCTCATTGTCGTCGACGCCGAGATAGCCCGACGGGCCCATCAGGTTGCCCTGGCGCAGGCGATGCTTGTCCATCTCCGGCGTATCGTCGTCATAGCCGAACATAGTCCAGTACATATCCAGCGCATGGGGCCCGCGCGGCACAATGTGGCGGATACCCAGCGTGTTCAGTTCCCGCTGCACCACCAGATTGGGCCAGATGATCTGCATGGTAACGGTCCATGGGCTGTCGAATTCCTGGACATAGTTGAGGAATTCCGGATCGTTCAGTTCCATGCCGTCGCGAAAGGCCGATTTCATCTGGCTCGCGGTTTCCTCGCTGATGACGATATCGTCATCCTTGGTCGACGCCATGACCGAGTGGCGGCCAGACTTATCGACGATCATGGCCGATTTCTGCCCCGCCACCATCAGGCGGAAGGTGGCGAGATACACATGCAACAGTGTCGCGTGATAGGGGTCTTTGAGGTTCTCATGATAGAGCTTCCAATTGCCCTGCAACCGGTTGCGGTAGAAACCCAGGATCTTGAGCGTGCGCCCCGCGAAGACCACGTCGAAATTCTCGAGATTTTCCGGCCCAAGATATTCCTCCAGCGATTCGATGTCATCGGCGAAGGTCGCGAACACCACGCCATGACGGGCCGTTACGGTGAGCCGTTTGGGGTTGTGGTCTTCGAGCTTGAAATCCTTGGGCATCCCGCCTTCGCCGCGATCGCCGCGGCGAAACGGCACCGCCATGAGCTTGCCGCTCAAATCATACATCCATTGATGATAGGGGCAGGTGAAGTTTTTCGCCTTGCCGCGCAATGCCTGGCAGAACTCGACCCCGCGATGGGCGCAGCGGTTCTCAAACACATGGATCTCGCCGTTCTCGTCACGCGTTACGATTACCGGCACGTCGCCCACATAGGACCGCTTGAAGCTGCCGGGATCGGGTATTTCCGCCTCGAGCGCGACGAAATTCCAGGTCGGGCCGAAAAAAATGCGCTCGCGTTCGCGGGCAAAAATCTCATCCGACGTATAGACCCAGTCGGGGATATGCGTCAGGCCTTCCTTCGGCCACTGGTGCGCGTCGTTCTGAAACTTAGTCGCCATGCGCTCCGCTCCTGCGTCACTGCATTTTTCGTGACCCACGAAGTTTATCAAACGAAACGGTCTTAGAACAGCGTTTCGCTCAGGTCTGTCCCCATTGAATGCGCGTAAACCACAAGGTACCGTTCGCCACGGCCTCACAAACGGACACGGGAGAACGACCATGGCCCTGGTAGCGCTGGCGAAAAAGGGGAATTTTTTTCACGTCTATGATTTTCGGGTAAAGCCCGGCACCGGCGATCGATTCATCGAACTGTTCAACGAGTTCGATTATTCCGATGACAACCCCATGCACAAATCATCCGCCCAGGTCAAAGACGGCGTGCTGTGCCGCGACGTGGACGACGAAGATCATTTCTACCTGATCGGCGAATGGCGCGACATCGACATTCACCGGAAAATCCGCGAGGAGATGGTGGCCATGGCGCCCGAATTCGTGACGCTGCTGGAGAAGCTGCCATTCGCGCCGATCTATGCCGAGATCGTCACCGAAACGCCGCAGGCCATCCTCGACAGGGCCCAGGCGTAACCCCTGCGATCTAACCGATCCGGGATTTCCGGATCAGCTCAGTGCAACGCGAACGAATGCGACACGTTGCCCACTTTGGCGGGGCCAATGATGTCCTTGCTCATCACCCGCACCGAATGGAGCGCGCCGTCCAGATTATTGCGCCAGAAATCGAGGAACTTGTGCAGTTCCGGGTAATCGGGCGCCATATCCATGTACTGCCAGATAAAAGTCTGCAGCAGGGATGGATGATCGGGCATGTGGTAGATAATTTCCACCGTCGACAGCCGATACCCTTTAAGCTGCAGTTCAAGCGCTTTGCCGCTTGGCCTACTGGTTGATCTACTACGCGCGTTACGCATGTGGGTCACCTTGATCATGAAAACCGTCTCCATCACCCCCGGAACAATAATCCTGGCGTGACAGACCCTCTAGCGCAACATGTTTCGATGAAAATAATGTTAATTTTCAGCATCTTAGCAGCCGCACCCGGAGAGTGCTAACAAGGCAACACACACCGGGAAAAGCCCGAAAAAGGCCTCGATAAGAGCCGAATACCTGCTATTTTCCCTACCGGCCGCGTAGGCGCTAAGATGGGCCCGGAACCATGAGAGGGAGATAAATATGGCCGGGCTGAAGGATCTGATCGACAAACGCTATGGCAAGGATGCCGGCATCGATGGCAAGCCAGACGAGGCGGGGGTGCTCGAATACCTGCTGTCGCGGAGATCGATCCGGGCCTACAAGGACGAGCCGGTCCCCGAGGCGCTGCTAAACGTGCTTATCGCCTGTGCGCAATCGGCGCCGACCAAATCGAACCTGCAGCAATATTCGATCCTGGTGGTTCAGGATCCGGCGGTGCGCAAGGCGCTCGGCCCGTGGTGCCCGCGCACCAAGGGGCTCGACGCCGTCCCCGCCCTGCTGGTGTTCTGCGCCGACATGCGCCGCAACCAGCGGATCGGTGAGTTTCGCGGCAAGCCGCACGTGAACAACAATCTGGACACGTTCCTCAACGCCACCGTCGATGCCTCGCTGGCCATGGGATTTTTCGTTGCAGCGGCGGAGGCCGCCGGGCTTGGCTGCGCGCCGCTCAGTTCGCTGCGCGATCACCTGTACGGCGTTGCCGATGTGCTTGGCCTGCCCGATGGTGTGTTTCCGGTCGCCGGCGTGATGTGCGGCTGGCCCGAGTTGGCGGGCTACGTGAACCAGCGCCTGCCGCAGTCGGTGGTGGTGCACCGCGACCGCTACGACGACACAAATCTGGAGGCCGAGATCGATGCCTACGATCAGAGCCGGCACGCCATCTTCTCGGTGCCCGACGCGCGGCAAAGCAAGCAGGATTTGTTTGGCATCGCAGATTTCTACGGCTGGTCGGAACATATTTCGCGCCAGCTCGCCGTGCCGGAACGCCCGGAATTCAAGGCATTTCTGAAAAGCCACGGGTTCGATCTGGCTTGAATTAATAGGTAAGAGCAGGAATTCGGCGTATAATCACCTGATCCGACAAAGGATGATGTCATGAACCAGATGATCATGAAACGGTCGCTCGATCCCGTATGGGATGAAATCGAAGCCCATCTGCTGAGGGTCAAGCGGGCAGCGACGCTGGAGATTCGCAACTACCCGCAGCCGATCGCCGGCTGTGACGCCCAGATTCCGGTCCTGTGGGAAAAGCGCGACGCCATCGCCGCCGAACTCGACCGGCTGGCCGAGGCACGGCGGAGGCCGACGAACGATGCCGGCAGCGCGATCGACGCGTTCCTGGCAACGTCATCTTTTGTCGATGACGATCAAAAACAAAAATTCCGCAGGC
>JAQBTY010000015.1 GCA_027624735.1 Pseudomonadota bacterium
AGCGGAGTATAGCAATAATAATGACTTAGGGGGTTTTTTGAAAGCGTTGTTTTTTTAGTCAGGATTCAAGTACGGACGCGAACACCAGGAAGGTGCCAAGCGTCAGCATATAAATGATCACGGCGCCAATGAGGATAAACGTAATATTGCTCTTGGTGCGAAGGGGGTTGGCTTGGCGTTCGAGCGCCAGTCGCTCCGTGCTGCGACGTTCCCGGCCCCCTGCTAGGGAGAAATAGAAGCGCCGTCCCAGGATGGGCACCGTCATCCTGATATTGACTGGCGGCGACGCGCGTTTCGCGGTATCGCGTATCGCGGGTTCTTTTCGCGTACTTCCCATCAGGGGGTGCGAAACTGATCCCGCGCTAGAAGCGCCGGATTGGGCCTTTGGGCAGGGGTCGGTGGTGCTACCATCTTGCATGGTGGACTCTTCAACTCATATTCAAGGAAAAGGTGCTTAACGGAAACGGTGGTGTCCCTATGGTTCGTTAACGTGGATTTCACCTCATTTTGGTTAATAAGGAGGCAACAAGCCAAAAATTATGCCTAAAATTCGCAAAGGTAGCCGAATTATGCTGCATCGCAGTGAAGAAGCGAAAGTATCGCTGGTGAAATCGCTCGCGACCCGCGCCAGCCGCGCAGCAAGTCAATCGCATAAGAAAAACGTTCATATTTTCATCGAACAGTTCTACGCCAACATAGCGCCGGAAGACATTTTGTCGGTGCCCGCGGACGATTTGCTTGCGTCGTCTTTGTCCGCCTGGAACCATATCCAGAAGCGGACGCCGCACATGGCGCAGGTCAGGGTCTTCAACCCGTCCAGACAACCCGATGGGAAAAGCTGGTCATCGCCACACACTGTGATTGAGATCGTCAATGACGACATGCCGTTCCTGGTCGATTCGGTTACCGCGGCCCTCAAGGAAAACAATCGCATAGTCCATATCGTCACCCACCCCGTTCTCTATGTCCGGCGCGACAAGGCCGGCAATCTGACCCACCTGTGTACCAGGGAAGCGCTGGCGGAGGGAGCCGCCGCCGAATCGGTCATGCATGTGGAGATCAACGAGCAAACCGAACCGCGGGTTCTCGCGGAAATTCAGACGCTTCTCGAAAGCGTGCTCGCCGATGTCCGCGCCGCGGTCGGGGACTGGCGCGTGATGCGGGTGAAGATCGCCGAGGTGCTTGCTGAGCTGGATTCATCGCCTTTGCCGCTGCCCCAGGCAGAATTGGATGAAGCGAAGTCGTTTTTGCGCTGGATGGAAGACAACCATTTCACTTTCCTCGGTTATCGCGAATACAGCTTTACGACCAAGGGCAAAAAGGCACAATTGCGGACCGAAGCCAAAAGCGGCCTTGGTATATTACGGAAAACGACGACGACGATTTTCGACGGGCTGCAGGATCAGGCGGAGTTGCCGCCCGACATTGCCGATTTCATCCGTACCCCGTCCGTCCTGATGGTCAGCAAGGCCAATCGCCGATCAACGGTTCACCGCGCAATCCCCCTCGACACGATCGGCATTAAAAAATTTGACCGTAGCGGAAAGGTGACGGGCGAGCGGTTATTCGCCGGGTTATTTACCTCCGACGTTTACAATCAGGCGGTCCGTGATATTCCCGTCCTTCGCGGCAAGGTGGATACGATCGTTTCCCGCGCCGGCTTTCAGCCCAACAGCCATGATGGCAAGGCGTTGTTGCATATCCTCGAAACCCTGCCGCGTGACGAATTGCTGCAGGTCGATGTAGAAACTCTGCAACAGACCAGCCTGGGAATTCTCCGGCTGCAGGACCGCCAGCGCGTTGCGTTGTTTGTCCATCGGGATCCTTTCGGCCGGTATGTATCCTGCCTCGTATACGTACCGCGAGACCGTTTCGACACCAGGCTGCGGATGGCCATACAGGGGGTGTTGGCCGACGGTTTCGGCGGCGAGGTTACGGCACATTACACTCAGGTCACGGATTCTCCCCTTGCGCGGGTGCATATAGTTGTCAGAATGCAGCCGGGCAGTACGGCCCTGCGATCCGTCGACGAAATTGAAAAAGATCTGATCGCCGTCGCACGGGATTGGCGCGATGACCTCAGCCAGTCTCTGGTCGCGGCATTCGGTGAGGAAAGGGGGCTTGAGCTTTTTCACCACTATGATGAGGCTTTTCCGACCGCCTATCGCGAACGGTTCGATATCGTTGATGCGGTGGCCGATATTCGTTTGTTCGATACGGGTCTGAACACCGGCGGGATCGGGCTGAACCTTTATCGGATGGACGGCGCGCCCGGAGACGCATTACGGCTCAAGCTGTACCACTATGAAGACCCGCTGCCCTTGTCCGATGTCTTGCCCATGCTGGAAAATATGGGCTTCAAGGTAATCGATGAAATTCCCTACCTGATTAAACCGAAGGGGTCCGGCCGGCCGGCTTATGTCCATGATTTCGGTATGGTCATACGGTCCGGCGCCGAGGTTGATTTCGGCCAGATCAAGGCCGTGTTCGAAGAAGCCTTCACCTGCATCTGGTCCGGGCAGATGGAGAATGACGGCTTTAACAAGCTCGTTCTTGACGCCGGCCTGTCGTGGCGCCGAATTGTTATTCTGCGCGCCTACTGCAAGTTTCTGCTGCAGGCAAAAATCCCTTTCAGCCAGGCCTATATGGAAGAAACGCTGGCGCGCAACCCCGGCATCGTTATAGATATTGTGCGGCTATTTGAGTGTTTGTTCGATCCCCAGGCACAACAATCCGCGGCCAAAGACCAAAATACATTGCTGAAAAATATTGAAGCGGCGCTGGAAAATGTGGCGTCGCTGGATGAAGACCGAATCCTTCGGCGTTATGTCAACGCGGTGCAATCGACGCTCCGGACTAATTTTTATCAGATGGCGGCGGATAGGACGCCGAAGCCCTATCTGTCGCTTAAACTCGACAGCCAGAAAATTGACGATCTGCCGCTGCCGAGGCCCCTCGTGGAAATCTTTGTTCATTCGCCCCGGGTTGATGCCGTTCATCTGCGCGGCGGCAAGGTCGCGCGCGGCGGGCTCCGCTGGTCGGACCGCAAGGAGGATTTCCGGACCGAGATTCTCGGGCTGATGAAATCACAGATGACGAAGAATGCCGTGATCGTGCCGTTCGGAGCGAAGGGTGGTTTTGTCGTCAAGCAGCCGCCCGAAACCGGCGGCCGGGAGGCTTTTCTGGAAGAAGGCATTGCTTGTTACAATACCTTTATGTGCGGTCTGCTTGATATCACCGACAATCTGAAAGCAGGTCAGATCGTCCCGCCCAAGGACGTCGTGCGGCGCGATGACGATGATCCCTATCTTGTGGTCGCGGCCGATAAGGGTACAGCCACGTTCTCGGATATTGCCAACGGTATTTCCCAGGAGTACGGCTTCTGGCTCGACGATGCCTTCGCATCCGGTGGGTCCTTTGGTTACGACCACAAGGCAATGGGCATAACCGCCCGCGGCGCATGGGAATCAATCAAACGCCATTTCCGTGAAACCGGAATCGATGCGATGACAACCGACTTTTCCTGCGTCGGGGTTGGCGATATGTCGGGCGACGTGTTTGGCAATGGTTTAATTTTTTCACCCCACACCAAACTGCTGGGCGCGTTCAACCATCTGCATATTTTCATCGATCCGAATCCTGATCCGGCGGCAAGCTTCAAGGAACGCAAGCGGCTGTTCAAATTGCCGCGCTCGTCGTGGACGGATTACGATGAAAAGCTGATATCGCAAGGCGGCGGCATTTTCGACCGCGCCGCCAAGTCGATCAAGATCACGCCTGAGATGCGGAAGGTCTTTGCGCTGGGATCCAAGGATACGCTGACGCCCAATGACCTATTGCGGGCGATGCTGACGGCGCCCATTGACCTCCTGCTATTTGGCGGCATCGGCACCTATATCAAGGCCCGAACCGAGAACAATATCGACGTAGGCGATCGCGCCAACGACGTGCTTCGGGTCAACGGGGAAGAGGTAAAGGCTAAAATCATTGGGGAAGGCGCCAACCTTGGCGTTACCCAGCTTGGTCGTATCGAATATGCGCTGGCCGGCGGCCGCATCAATACCGACTTCATCGACAATTCCGCCGGCGTCGGCTGTTCCGATCACGAGGTCAACATCAAGATCCTGCTCGGCGACGCGGTGGCTCAAGGCAAGCTGACAGTCGCCCAGCGCAATAAATTATTGGCTGACATGACCGATGATGTATCGGCGCTGGTGCTGATGGACAATTACCGCCAGAGTATGGCATTGACCAATGCACAGCACCAAAGCGTCGCACTGGCCGACGAACATGCACAGTTCATGCAAACGCTGGAACGGGCCGGCGATCTCGATCGGACGGTCGAATTTCTGCCCAACGATGAAACTTTCGAACAGCGTCTTACAACGGGCAAGGGACTGACCCGGCCCGAACTGTCGGTGTTGCTGGCCTATGCGAAAATAGTCCTGTTCAAGGATGTACTGCTGAGCGATCTGCCCGACGATCCCTATCTGACCGGGAGTCTGGCAACTTATTTCCCGCCCTTGATCCGGAAGAAATTCAAGGATCTGATTCCGCAGCATCGTTTGCGCCGCGAAATTATGGCCACCTATGTCAGCAATACGCTGGTTAATCGCACCGGTCCCAGCTTCATCACCAATCTGCAGGATCGCACGGGGGCGGCGCCCAGAGCTATTGCGCGGGCCTATCTGGCCTGCCGTCAGGTATTTCGTATCGCCGAACTGTGGAGTGGCGTCGAAGCGCTGGATAATTCAGTACCGGCGGACGCCCAGACGGAAATGCATCTCGAAATCCTTGATTTGATAAAACGCGGCACACGCTGGTTTCTGGCCAATGGCAGTCAGAATGACGCAATCGGGGGCATGGTCGATGCGTACCAGGCCCCGGTCGCGACGCTGGACGCCAATCTCTGCGAGATTTTGCCGCCGGCGCTTAAATCGGCGCGGGATCGCATGGCTGAACGCTATATCGCGCGAGAGGTTCCCAGGGCGCTCGCCGACCGTATCGCCAATCTCGATGCGCTGGCGCCGGCCTGCGATATTGTCCGCATCGCCACCGGCGGGGGTTTTGAGCCCACGGCCGTCGCCAAGGTCTATTATGGTCTCGGCGCGCGGTTCGGTTTTGACTGGATGCGCGCGGTCACGGAGGCGTTGGCCGATGGCGACGAATGGCGCAAATCAGCGGCGCTGGGCATAGTCGACGACCTGTATCTCTACCAGACGGAATTGACCACCCGGGTCATGGATGCCGCCGGCAGCGCCGATGCGGCGCCGGCGATTATCGATGTATGGTCCGAAACACGCCGCCACGCGGTGCAGCGGTTGAAAGCTCTGGTCACTGAAATCAAGACCATGCCGAAGGTCGATCTCGCCATGCTGTCAGTGGTCAACCGCGAACTGCGCACCCTGATTTCCCGATAGGGCCGGCTCGAACAGGGCGCCGCTAATCATACCGGCGGCATTGCCGACGGCGTAATTTGTCGTACTCTTGGTCGACCCGTCAGACGCCAGGAGATACCCGCCATGCATTACGACTTCACCGCCCTGCCCGATCGCAAGAAGCTGCGGTGGCCGGACGGCAAGCGGCTTGCCCTCATCATCACCATCAATCTCGAATATTGGGAGCTGACCCGCGACCAGCCCGAGCCGCTTTATCCCGGCGGGCCGGCCTCCATCCCCTTTCCCGTGCCGGGCAACGTGCCCGACTATGTGAACTGGACCTGGCGGGAATACGGTCAGCGGGTGGGTGTATGGCGGGTGATGGATGCGCTCGATACGGCCGGGGTTCCGGCATCCTGTACCGTCAACGGCCTGTTCATTCAGGAGCGGCGGCGGATCGTGGATGCGGTCAAGGAGCGCGGCTGGGAACTGGTGCCGCATAATTGGGCGCAAAATGACATCCTGACCTATTACGCCCACGAGCCCGATGCGGAACGCGCCGTGATCCGCCGGGTGCTCGATGTTTATGAAGATGCGGTGGGCCGGCCGGCAAAAGGCTGGCTGTCGTCATCGCTGCGCCCGACCGCGCAGACGCCCGACATCCTGAAGGAAAACGGTCTGTTGTTTTATTGCGACTTTCTCAACGACGATCAGCCCTATCTGATCCACACCGATAGCGGCCCGCTGGTGTGTGTGCCTTATTCCAATGATATTAATGATTTCAATATGTTCGCCCGGGGTGGCATGACCCTCGATCAGGGCCAGGCGACGCTGCGAGAACAATTCGACTGCCTTTACGCCGAGGGGGCGGAGTCCATGCGGCTGATGAATTTCGGGCTGCATCCGCACGTCATTGGGCAACCCTACCGGATCCGTGCGTTAGGCGATTTCCTGGCCTATGCCAAATCGTTCGACGGCGTCTGGTTCCCGACCCGCGAAGAAATCGCGACCTGGTACCTGGAGAACCATCGGGATCATATTTAGCTTTCAGGCGGCGCCCTTGAAGTTCGGCCGCTTGTCCATGGCCATTGTGCCGGCTGCCACATCATAGCGGCCCCGCGCAATGGTTTGCAGATCGACGCCGGTTACCCGGATGAAGCGCGCGCCGGCGGGATAGGCGATGGAATGGATCTTGTGATCCTGGAAGATTCCGGCCTGCCCGCGCTCCAGCCGATAGGTACGGTCCTTTTCAACCGAGGCCCTGCCTTCCGCCGTCCCGTCATCCGTGCGTTTCCATTCCGTCATGTCGGTATGGCCGACAGCCTGGCCATAAATCGCCCAGGACGCGCCGTGGTCATGGACTCCGCCTTCGTGTCCCTTATCCATGATATGGGCGAGGATCTGGAAGCCAAGTTCTGCATCGGCGTAAAGCACGTTGGCGCCGCCCTTGGCGTCAGGCCCACAATTGGCGGCGATGAAATCGTCTTCCAGCAGCAGCTTTTCCAGCTTCTGTCTCACCTGTTCGCGGCCCGCCGCGCCCGGATCGACTTTCAGGATGCGGTGACAATCGGCGCTGAATTCTTCAAGCGTGTAAGCCATATTAGGTCTCCTGAAATGATCGCCGTTAGGTGACGGGGGTCATCCGCTTCATCTGCTGGCGGTCGGGGTCGTAGGCATAGCGTTCGATGGTGTCGAGATCGGTTCCGGTGACCCGGACCCAGCGGGCCGGTTTGGGATGAGCGGTGGAATGGATAATGCCGGTGTCGAACAGGGCCGCCTTTCCGGGCGAAAGCGTAAATTGATGAATATCTTCCACCGTGGCATGACCGTCCTCGCTGCGGTCGTCGGTGCGCTCCCAGACTGTCATGTTGGTATCCCCGATGGCCTGGCCATAGACCGCCCAGGAGGCGCCATGGCAATGCGGCTTGCCCGTGCGATTCCCCTGATCGGTGCCGTGGGCCATGACATACACATCGGTCGCCTCATCATGGTATAGCAAATTTTTGCCCGATCCCTGTTGCGCCAGATGGGTCTGGACGAATTCTTCATTCGCCAGCAGTTTTTCAAGCTGCGCACGAATTTTCTCGCGCCCTGCCGCGCCGGGATCCTCGGTCAGGGCGGCATGGCAGTCGGTACAGAATTCTTCAAGCGTATAGGCCATATCAGGCTCTCCCTCGCTTTGTGTTCATCTGCGCTATCATAAGCCGGTTTTCCATGACGACGAAAGCGCGGCGGTAATGCTAGGCTCGGGCCATGACCCCCGTTCCTTCCCCCTCAATGCCCGTTTCGCGTCGCGCCCTGTATTCCTGGTGTATTTTCGACTGGGCGAACTCCGCCTTTCCCACCGTGATCGTCACCTTCGTGTTTGCCGCCTATTTCGCCAAGGGGGTCGCCGCCAACCCGACCGAGGGCACGACCCTGTGGGGGATGGCGCTATCGCTGTCGGGGCTTGCCATCGCGCTTGCCAGCCCGGTCATCGGCGCCATTGCCGACAGACGCGGCGCGCGCAAGCCGTGGCTCGCCGGCTTTACGCTGCTGTGTGCCCTGTGTTCGTCCATGCTGTGGTTTACCCAGCCCTCGACCGACTGGATCGTCTGGGGACTTGTCTTTTTTGCCCTTGGCAATTTCGCCTTCGAAGTCAGCACCGTTTTCTACAATGCCATGCTGCCGTCGCTGGTTTCGCCGGCAAGAATCGGGCGATTGTCGGGCTGGGGTTGGGGGCTTGGCTATGCCGGCGGGTTGAGCTGTCTGGCGTTGACGCTGGTGATTTTCGTCCAGTCCGAAATACCGCCTTTGGGCCTAGACAAGACGGCTGCCGAGCACATCCGGATCGTCGGGCCGCTGGTCGCTGTCTGGTACCTTCTGTTTGCCCTGCCGCTCTTTCGTTTTGTGCCCGACGCGGCGTCGACCGGTATCTCGATCGCTAGGGCAGCAAAACTCGGCATTGGCGAGCTATTCCACACCTTGCGGTCAATCCGGCAATACCGGCCATTGTTCCGGTTTCTGCTGGCCCGGGTGCTTTATATTGACGGCCTCAACACGCTGTTTGCCTTCGGCGGTATTTATGCGGCGGGAACCTTTGGCATGGCGGTGGATGAAATCATCCTGTTCGGCATCGCGCTTAACGTCACCGCCGGGCTGGGGGCGGCGTCTTTCGCCTGGATCGACGACTGGATCGGGTCAAAGCGCACCATCATGATCGCGCTTATTGGCCTTATCGCCGTCGGCACGCCGATCCTGTTCGTCACGTCTAAAACCGCGTTCTGGGTATTGGCGCTTTTCCTCGGGATTTTCATGGGGCCAGCCCAGGCGGCCAGCCGGTCCCTTATGGCGCGGCTTGCACCGCCCGGTCAGGTTACCGAAATGTTCGGTCTGTTTGCGCTGTCAGGTAAGGTGACCGCGTTTCTCGGACCGGCGGTGCTGGCCTGGGTGACGGCGATCTTCGCGTCACAACGCGCCGGGATGGCGACCGTCATTATTTTCATCGCCGCCGGCGCTCTAATTTTGACAACGGTGAAGGAGCCGTCTTGATTGACCCTCTTTTCGCCGGGGGGCAAAGATACTTGGGGGTCAAAGAAACTTTTTCGCAAAACAACCCCATGCACAGTAGGATTTTTGACGCAAAAAACAGTTTTTCATGCCCCGCAACGCGCAGGCGGCCTTAATGCGATAGCGCCTAGTGCCTGAAATGCCGGATGCCGGTTGTCATCATGGCGAGATTTTTCTCATTGGCGGCGGCGATAACCTCGTCATCGCGGATCGAGCCGCCGGGCTGGATCACGGCGGTCGCCCCGGCCGCGGCGGCGGTCAGCAGGCCGTCGGCGAAGGGGAAGAAGGCATCGGAGGCCACGACGGAACCCTTTGCCAGAGGTTCCTTTTCACCAGCGGCTTCCGCGGCATCGGCTGATTTCTGGGCGGCAATGCGGCATGAATCGACCCGGCTCATCTGGCCGGCGCCGATGCCGACCGTGGCACCCTGTTTGGCATAAACGATGGCGTTGGACTTCACATGCTTGCAGACGGCAAAAGCAAACAGCAGGTCGCTGAGTTCCTGATCGGTCGGGGCCCGCTCGGTGACACAGCTCAGATCAGCGGCGGTTACCCGCGCCGCGTCGCGCCCCTGCAACAAAAATCCACCGGCCAATGCTTTGATGGTCATGCCGGCAGCACCAGGATCAGGCAGGGCGCCGGTCACCAGCACCCGCAGGTTCTTTTTCTTCGCCAGAACGGCGCGCGCATCCGCGTCGATGTCCGGGGCGATAATGACTTCAAGAAACAGCGCCGCCATGGCCTCCGCCGCGGCCGCGTCGAGTGTCCGGTTGACAGCGATGATGCCGCCGAAGGCGCTAACCGGATCGCAGCGCAGCGCCTTGGCGTAGGCCGCTTCAAGCGTATCGCCCAGGGCGACGCCGCAGGGGTTGGCGTGCTTGATAATGGCCACCGCCGGCTTGTCGAATTCCGCGACCAGTTCAAACGCGGCGTCCGTGTCGTTGAGATTGTTGTAGCTGAGCTCCTTGCCCTGCACCTGCTCCGCGGTGGCAACCCCCGGCCGGGTATCGGCTGTTTTGTAGAACGCCGCAGATTGATGCGGGTTTTCGCCGTAGCGCATGATTTGCGCGCGGGTGCCTGAAAAACTGTACCGTTCGGGAAAAATCTCGCCATTTTGTCCGGCGAACCAGGCGGCTATGGCGGAATCATAAGCGGCGGTTCGGGCATAGGCTACGGCGGCAAGCTGTTTACGCAGCATTGCGGTCGTGGCGCCGTCATTGTCTCGCATCGCCGCCATGACACTTTCATAGTCGGCGGGGTCGGTTACGATGGTGACGCTTTCATGGTTCTTGGCAGCGGCCCGGATCAGGGCTGGGCCGCCGATGTCGATGTTTTCGATGCAGGTTTCGAAATCGCCGCCGCCGGCAACCGTCGCTTCGAACGGATACAGATTGATCACCACCAGATCGATAGGCGCGATGCCATGCGCCTGCATCGCCGCCCTGTGTGAGGGGTCGGCGCGCCGGCCAAGAATGCCGCCATGGATCAGCGGATGCAGGGTTTTGACCCGGCCATCCATGATCTCGGGAAAACCGGTATGGGCCCCGACTTCCTTGACCGGCACGCCGGCGGCGGTAAGCGCCGCGGCGGATCCGCCGGTGGACAGGATTTCAACATTGTTATCGGCGAGAAACCGGCCCAATGCTTCAAGGCCCTTTTTGTCGGATACCGATATGAGGGCCCGCTTGATCGGGTTTGCAATATTATCTGTCATCTAATCTGTTTTGTGAGTGACGTTCAGTGATGGGGATTCGGATGGACAACAAATATATAGCTGTCCGTCACGACGCAACCGCTCTGATCGGGCCGCCGGCCTCTGGCTGAAATTCCGGCACGTGGCGGTGGATCAGTGAAATTATTCGGTCATCCGCTCCCCGCCGCGCGGCGTCGGACATCTGATCGATCACGTCGATCAACGGCAGAAGGTCGGTCGTTCGGGGTGCGGCGAGTTTAATGCCGGCAAATTCGGTCGGCTCCGGCGGCTCGGAATCATGGAGGATTTCCTCGAACAGCTTCTCGCCTGGTCGGGGCCCGGTAATTTCTATTTTGATGTCGATATCGGGCCGGCGGCCGGACAGCAAGATCATTTGCCGGGCGAGATCCAGAATGCGCACCGGTTCACCCATATCGAGAACATAAATCTTGCCCGGTTGGCGAGAATCGCGCGTCCCCAGCACGGTTGCTTCGAGCACAAGCTCGACCGCCTCGCGGACGGTCATGAAATATCGCTTCATATCGGGATGGGTGACGGTCAGCGGCCCACCGGCGCGGAGCTGGCGCTGGAATAACGGCACGACGGAACCGGTCGATCCCAGCACGTTGCCAAAGCGAACGGTGATAAACCGGGTGCCTGTTCCACTCTGTTCGCGCCGCACGCTTTCCGCGATATCAAGTGCCTGGCAGTAGGTTTCGGCAATCCTTTTTGTGGCGCCCATAACGCTGGTTGGATTGACCGCCTTGTCCGTGGAAATAAGAACCATCGCGGCAACGTTGGCGGCGCGGCAGCAATCGGCGACGACCCGCGTCCCCATGATATTGGTCAGCACGCCCTCTGCCGGGTCGGCCTCTACGATCGGAACATGTTTCAAGGCGGCGGCGTGAAACACCAGCTCGGGCGTCTCCTTTGCCAGGATTCGGGACATGCGGTCCGCATTGCGCACATCGGCGATGATGGTCCGGCGGTCCAGTTCGGGCCACGATTCCCTGACCTCGAGATCGATGGAATAAAGCGCATATTCGGACGCGTCGAGGAGCGTCAGATGTGCGGGTCCAAAGCTGGCAAGCTGCCGGGTCAATTCGCTGCCGATGGTGCCGCCGGCGCCGGTAACGAGCACCCGCCGATCTTTTACCAGGGCCTGCATGCTGGCGCGGTCCAGGACATGTTGTGCCCGACCCAACACGTCTTCGATCGCGATGGGTTTGATGTCGGTGCTGTCGTCCTGACTACTCTGAAAGTCGGTCAGGAGGGGTAAGCGCGCGAGTGAAAAACCCAGCTCGTCGGCCATATCGACCAGACCACGCATGGCATCGCTTTTCAGATCGTTCTTGGTCACGATAACGCGTTGCGGGCGTTTGTTGCCTTGCGACAACCCATCAATGATAGCGGGTATATCTTCTATCGTGCCTAATACGTGAACGCCCTGGATGTTGCGTCCAACGCGGCCACCTTTTTCGTCCACCATGCCCACGACGTGATAAGCCGCAAGAGGATTGCGGTGCAGGGCCCGAATGAACATTTCCGACGCATCGCCAGCGCCAACAAGCAAAACCGGCACTTGCCGGCTTACTGATTTTTGCGAGGCGCGGCCCTGCCGGCCATCCTTGAACCGCCGGTAGATGAAACGTGGGCCGCCAAGCAGCGCGATCAGCACGAACCAGTTGATGAAGAGCGTCGAACGCGGCATCCATTCCAGCCGGTTCAGCATGAACATCAGCGGCACGAAGATCATGATGACGAAAGTCACCGCCCGGGTGATCGCCGACAGATCATTGAGCGAGGCATAGCGCCATACCCCCCGGTACAGATGCATTGACCAGAAAATGACAAGCGCGATGCCCGCGAAAATTCCCGCGGCGATCCCGATACCGGCCGCATCGTAGAATTCGATATCGGCACCCAGACGCAGGAAAAGCGACAGCGGCAGAGACACGAACGCCATGGTCACGTCGTGGGCGCAGGCAACATTAGGCCGGCTGATTTTTAGCGATATAGCCAGGACACTATCTCATCCAAAGGAACGATTCCCGCGGACCATACCATAGCGATCCGGGGACGCACACATTCTGAGTTCGGTCTTATTCAATATCATTTGTAGTGTTCGGCGTGCTGCGATACCAGGCGGCTGTCGCGGCGATCCCCGCCTGCATGGCCCGCGGTGCATGCCAGCCAAGGTCTTTCACGAATGCGCTCGTGTCGATTTCCAGCGAGCCGGTCAGCCGGTCTGCAACGGCGGCTTTCCCGACGAGTGACAGCATCGGCCGCAGCAGCGCGGGGGATAGGGACCAAAGCCGCGCCGGGCGCTCCAGGGCCGCACGCATGGCGCCGACAAGACCCGCCGTCGACACAGGCGCACCGTCGGAAACCAGAAATGTTTTTCCCGCGGCGTTCGGGTGCTGCAGCGCTTCGGCAATCGCATCCGCGAGATTGCCGACAAAGAGCAGGCTGCGTCTGTTATCGGTTATCGCGCCAAACGGCAGCGGAAATTTCGTGTCGCACAATCTGAGCAGCGACAGAAAATTCGCCCTTACCCCCGGCCCATAAACCAGCGGAACGCGAAGAACGACCGTCTCCAGCTCGCCGCACGATCCAATCTCCGTGAGAATTTGTTCCGCCTCCCACTTGGATTTTCCATAGAAATCCAGAGGATCAGGAAGGTCTGCCTCCGAAATAGGCCGACCGGTCGTTGCCTCGCCATTGACCTTAACCGTGCTCAGGAAGACCAGTCTTTGCACGTTGTTCCGTTCCGCCGCTTCCGCAAGGGCGCGCGTGCCCTCGACATTGACGCGACGGAACGCGGTGAGCGGATCAGAGGATTTTTCGCCCATGATATGAACCCGCGCGGCAAGGTGGACGATTGTGTCTATATTCGAAACCCAGCGATCCGTTTCCTGTGATTGGGCGAGATCGCCCAGCCGCCTATTTTCATGCGCGCCCGCAACGATGCGGCCCGAACGGGTCCCGGCAACAACATGATGGCCCCTTTCGGCGAGGTCGATACAGACGGCTCGGCCGATGAACCCGTCAGCCCCAGTGACCAATACACGCATCATCCAGGGGGCGTCGGGACTGTCCCCGCTTTATTTATCGCATGGTGTGCGGCGAGATGTCCGCGATAGGGGCGGTTTGCCGTCATCGATTTCCTAGTACCCTCGCGATATCGCGCACAAATCTTTTCATCAATGCCGCGCCTGTTCAGACCGTATTCGGCCATCGGGTCTACTATATCCACTCGCCGACCGGTGCAGAACGAAAAAGACCCACCTTTTGGGTGGGCCTTTATACAAGGGTCAGGGGTATCAGTTATTTATCGGTGATTTCCGACGCGGTAGAAGAAAACCGGTCAGCAATTGTCGAAGAGTATTGTCGTCTTTAAAAACGCCATGGCGGCGTCAGGCGATCGGGCGGCATGGAGCGTGAAACCGCATTGGGCCAGATTGTCGAGTTCCAGCGCCCTATCCGGCCGGATTGGATCGCCCGTCAGGATACCGCCGGCGAGACCTGCATTCCGGGCGGCCTCGATGTCCCGCGGCTGGTCGCCGATCAGCCATGAGCCCGGCAAGCCGATATTGAGCCTGTCCGCCAGGGCGGTGATCATCCCGGGGCCGGGCTTGCGCCACCGCGCGTGCGTCTTATCATAGCCAGCTGTGTGGTCGGGGTGAAAGGGACAGGCGGCGGTTGCGTCAGTCGCCGCCCCGGCCGCGGCCAGAAGATCGGCGATCCGGGCTTCGACCGCGGCGAAGTCTTCCCAATCCAGAAGCCCGCGATCTATGCCGGACTGGTTGGTGACGACCAGCACGGGGACACCCGCCGCATTGGCCGCCCTTATCAAAGCGGCTGTTCCCGGAACAAGCGCCACCTTCGCCGGATCAGAGAGATATCCCGTATCGTGAACAATGACTCCGTCGCGATCGAGAAAAAGCGCCGGCCGCGGCATCGCGAGGGGCGCCCTGCGGATATCCAGCCAAATTCCAGGCGCAACGATCGGCCGGGCCCGACCCCTCTGCGATTTTGTTGTCACGGTCTCCTGCCCCCTTTCCCCTGTGCGGCGCGGGGTCAGAGGAAGCTGCGCGCGGCCTCCAGATCGGCATGGTTGTCGACGTCGAGCCAGTGACCGGTGACGTAAAGGACGCGCAAATCCTGTCCGACGGCGATAAGCCGGTTGAACAGGTCGCACAGGCTCGCCTCGGCGAGTTCGCCATCGCGCCGCATCGACTCGATTTCGGACCGAACCATGGCGGCGCCCGTGTCGGTTACCCTGGCAAGGCCGATCCATTCGCCGCCGATCGCGTCTTCCGGGATATCCGGGCCGATCCGTTTTGCCGTTACGGGGCCATCCTCCAGATAACCCGTTTGAAACGGTGCGGAGCAGGCAACCAGGTCACGGAGCCGAGACCGTGGATCGGGGTCGCGGTCCCGCCAAAGGGCATCCACCACCAGCACGATATCGCCTTCCGCCGCCAGCAATTGATCCATGATGTATTGGCGGAACAGAATGTCGCCATAAGCTATCAGACAATCGCTTTTCAACGCATCGATTGCACAGGCCAGCGTCGCCGCCTCCCCGGAACTGCCATAGAAGTCATTATCGACGGTCTTTATCGACGGCAAATTGACCATTTCCTTACGATAGCCCCGGACCACCGTGATGTTTCTGACATTGGCGCTGTTGAAGGTATCTATCAATCTTTGCAGGAGCGGCTGGCCCCGGACATCGACCATGCATTTGGGCCTATCCTCGGTCAGGGAGCCGAGTTCGGAACCCCGCGACGCCGCCAATATGACGGCGCCGGGTGCCCCCTGCTGTACCGGCAAATAGCGTTTTTCAGCCGCCGCGAGTTCTTGATTCCCGGTCAGTTCGAACACGTCCTTGACGCTGGCGACCTCGTGCTCGATCCCGACCAGGCTTTCTTCACGCAGGATGCGACGCGATACCTCACGCATTGCTGTAATCGACGCGCGCAGATTGTGGTTGGCCCAGATAATCAGGGAGATGTCACGTTCGCGGTATCGGTCGGTCGGCGTATCGTAGTAGGTGGTCGGAACGATGACCACCGGGCATCGGTTGCCCCATTCCGCCGCGAAGGTGAGGATTTCATCCGCCGTCTGCTGTTTCGAATGGATCAGGATGGCATCGGCCCCGGCCGCATGATAGGCGCCGGCGCGCTTGAGCGCCTCGGCCATGCCGCGTCCCGAGATCAGCGCCTCGACGCGGGCGACGATTGAAAAATCGTCATCCGGCTGGCTATCCTTGCCGGCCTTTATCTTGCCGCAGAATTCATCGATATCGGCCAGCGGCTGGCCGTCGCCGATAAACGAATTGGTCTTGGGAAACAGCTTGTCCTCGATGCAGACCCCGGCGATGCCGCGCTGGCACAGCTTGCGCACCACGCGACGCACATTGTTGAAATTGCCGTATCCCGTATCGCCATCCACCAGAATCGGAATTTCCGTGGCGTCGGCCATGAATTCGAGGACTTCCAGCACCTGCGTCCAGGACGCTTCGTTATTGTCGCGCACGCCCAACGCCGCCGACATGGTCAGCCCCGACGCCCAAATGCCGTTGAAGCCGGCTTCCTCGGCGATCTTGGCCGAAAGCCCGTCATGGGCTTCCATGATGAACTCGAGCTGCGGCGACGTTAGAAGCGCGCGCAGCCGGGTAGCCTTGCCGGGCGTCATCGCGCCGTCAAGCGCCGGTGTGTCGGGAAAATTTATGGGTGTTGGGTTCGCTGGTCGTGCAGGCAAAGAGTCCTCCTTTGATCCTTTTCAACCGCCAAGTTGATTAGCCGCCAATTGGGGATGGTGTTGAATGGGAAACTTGGCGTCCCGACTGTGGAATTGCAAGGCGGGGTTCGTCGAAACACTCGTTCGAGCACCTTCACCGTGATTCTACAATATCTGTTTTGTGAGTATCTTTTTTCTGTCCGGCTTTTTGCTGGCCGGAATGACCCGCTCCGCTCCGGGCTGCCTCGACCAGAACGTCGGCGGTCATACGCGCTGTCTTCTCCCAGCAAAAAATTCTGGATCGCTCGCGTCCCAGATGGGCTAAACGTTGAGCGATATCCGCATCTCCAAAGACGCGAAGAATCTTGTCTGCCATGTCTTCCGCGTCCAGCGGATCAAATTGGACAGCGCAATCCCCTACGATTTCAGGCATCGCCGCGGTATTAGAACATACGATCGGCGTGCCGCAAGCCATGGCTTCCACGAGGGGCATGCCAAAGGTTTCGACAGTGGAGGGAAAGACGAATACGGCACAATCCCGGTAAAGTGCCAGCAGTTCCTCCTGAGATCGTTCGCCCAGAAGCTCTATACTGTCTTCAAGCCCACGCTGTGCAATCAAACGAACAATTTTGTCGTAATAGAATGGGTCGGTGCGCCCGCCGGCTATTTTCAATCGAATTCCAGGCGAGCTCCGCTGGATGATGGCAAGAGCCTCGACCAGCGTGTGCAGATTTTTTTGAATGTAGATGTCGCCCACCGCTAACAAGTAGGGCTTAGCACCGGGGGTGCTCTTTCCTGGCGAGAAGTGCGTGCTTACGCCGTGATGGACTACTTTAATCTTCCCATCCAACCATCTTCCCAACCCGAAGCTGAGAGCATTGCGGGCGTAATCCGATACGGCAATTGCCCGACGGCAAGTGACCAATGAAATCGCTGTGACGAGCGCCAGAGTGCGCCAGTAGATACGCCTTGAAAGTCGAACCTCCATGGTTCCGACCGCGACAGCGTTTGACAACACAATAACCTGTGCCGGGGCAAATAGGGGCCCGTAATTTGCGGATGAAAATGTGACATCGGCGCCCAACCTCCGGGCCAAAATCGGCAGGACAAGTTGTTCCCAAAACAGCAAATACCAGAAACCGGGCCTAAAATTAAGGGTATGTATCCGGATACGGTTGTCAATCTGTGTGAACAGGTCGTGTTGATCGGCCAGCAGGAACAGGTGCAATTCCAGCCGCTCATCTTCCGCCATATGGGACAGAATATTCCGTAGATAGGTTACGCCCCCACCGCTTCTGGCATGCAGGCCGTTGATGAGAACGCGGACGCGGGTTCCCTCGGATATCGATAGCTTCTTCATCTAAACGGGAGTTCGGCCGTGGCTCGGCTGTACGACGTAACAGGTGACAAAGACCGCCGGAACCGGGGTGTCCTTTTCATTGTGATCCAATTTGAAACTTCGTTCAGGCCAGGCGTTCAATTTCGAACATCAAACACCATCCAGACGATTTTTTCGAGAGCCGGTCCAGCGACCCAACTAAACCTGGCATCGGAGAACCGCCTTGACGGATAGCAAGAAGATTTGTCGGCGAACATGAAGTGGCTAATTAATGTACCGGATCGCATGTTTCAGAAGCCGGTGACGAGATTTTCATAGGCGGTGGAGACCGGCCCTAAACGGTAATTCTCGATAATATTATCGAGGCAGGGTTTTGAAACTTCCGGTGTGTCCGTCAAAAACATTGCCACCTGCTCTATCTGCGCGTCGGTCGGTGCATCGTCCGGGCAAATTATCGTTAACGCTCGAACGTAATTCTTCAAGAACTTAGCTGAAGTATCTGTCTCCTGAGCGACAACATTGAGGATGGGCCGGCCCGCTGCGACATATTCGACGAGCTTGCTCGGCAGTTGGTGAGAGGTATCATTGCCAATATTTATCAACGCGTCGCTTGCCGATAGGATCGCCCCTACATGACTTCTAACTACAGGTCCGTGCCGGATTACGAATTTCCCCATTAAATCAGGGTAGCGGGCGAATACCAGGTCGCACCCCTGAATGTCTCCAACGAAATGAAGCCGGATATTCTTCAGCCGTTTGCGTAGCGCGGCGAACAGGGCGAGCACGGCGTCGGGCCGACGGATTTTTGCATAAAGCACGCCGATATAGACCAAGTCGACAAATCCCTTCTTCTCGAAGGGCGCCGAACCCATGGCCGTCTCGGTTGCCAGTGATAGAAGTGGCGGAATGACAACGATCTTCTCCGGGCTGATCGAGAATTCGTCGACAAAGAGTTTTTTACAGCCTTCAACAGTGACCGATATGGCGTCGCATCTGGCAAGCACGGCGGCCTCGGCGCGCCTGTTCAGGCGCCGATAAAATGATCGGTTGTTTGACGGTACCGTACTTTCAGCACTGAAGGGATCGCCAATGTCTGCCACCCATCTTATGTCGGGAAAGACTTTCTTGAGGCTCAGCCCAACAAGATGCCCGGCAAAAGGGTGGGAGACAGTAATGACACTATCATATTCGCGGGAACGGCAGAGGCGCTGAGCTTCCTTTAGCGCCGGCCGATACCAAAGACAGGCATAGTCGGGCCAATAAATTTTTTTCCAGGTGTAATCATGGAGGGTCTTTGCAAGCAGGCGGAGGGCACGCCGGAGACTGGCCGCAGAGGAATTGTCTAAGGCACCGGCTGTCTTCTCCTTGCTGGACTGTTTGGTGAACCGGCCTATCTGGCGCTCGCCGACCCGGTGCACATGAACGCCGGACTGCTGGTCGCGCGGCTCACCACCCCGTCTGCCAGTCGTCACAACATCGACCCGGAATCCCTGCCCTGCCCATGTTTCCGCGATGGCGGTCCAGCGGTAAGCGCGCGGACTTGGATCGGGTGCATAACTGTGGGTAACGATCAGGATTTTCATTTCGACTCTCTGGCCGTTACAGCGCGCCCGTAGACTGGATTTCGCCGTAACCAGGCGAAAAGGGCGCGAAAGTCGCGAAGTGCCGCTGCGCCTCCAGTTTGCCGACGCATCGCGTTGGGCTTTCTTGCTTGCCGGCCGGCAAGCCGCAATCGGAAATTGAGATAAAGTCATCATCCAACGCGATCAAACGGCGCACCGGTGTGCCATATCCAACATGTTCGCCAGCAAAGCCTAGTGGACCGAAATACAGGCAGCGTGCCTGTGTTTGATCACGCAGGCGGAACGCGCCTAAATCCAGCGGATTGGGTTCGCGTCCCGGCCATTGCGGGGCTGCGTGGGCCGTAACCGACCGCCATCGATTTCGCCGGCCGAGCGGCGGGCAATAGAGGTAACTGCCTGGATCTGTTATCCAAGGCTCATTGTCGATCATGAGTTCGATTGCGAGTTGGTCGTTGTGAGCATGACTACCGCCGGCGCGCGGACTGCTGGCCGGGCCGCAGCGCATGGCGAGGTACAGCCGACGCGACCGGAATATCCAAATTCCGAAATCAGGATAACCAAACAGCGCGAGTCCATCGCGCAACTGCCCGCCCGGAATTCTGAGTTCAACGGTCACGGCGTCGTCGTCGCACAACCGCCGGAATTCATCCGGTGCGCCAATTCTGCAACGTGCTGCCTGGTCGATATCGCCGTCGCCCGCAATTTTCCGATCGCGGGCGAACGCCCTGACGAGCACCCCGTCCAGCCGGGCCTGATCGGCGGACCAGGCGAGCCAGGGATTTCCGCTCAGTGCGTGCACGGCAGCGATAATGCCACGATGGTCCAGTTGATTCTCGCTTGGCGGCGCCTCCGAGGCATTCTCGTAATAAACCGGGTGCGGTTTAAGGAAACGACCGTTGTCGTTGTCGCCAATCTGCACCGTGTTTCCATTGGGTCGGGAGGTATGCGCCGCGAAGGCCGCACCGCGTTCCAAACGACCGACATGGCCGGATTTTGGCGCCGCGAAGCGTCGCGCGAGCGGTCGTTTCGGACGGGTACGGAGATGCGTCCCAAGGTCTCGGGTCAGGCCGTTAAGGCGGTCGGGCGGAAGCCCGGCTACCAGAGCGGTCGCATAAGTCGCAAACTCCAGCGACAGCCTATGGTAGCTGGTAGATCCTTCGAAGTTTGATCCGTCCGGGTTGAACTGAAAGGCAGTTTCGCCGACCAGTTCCTGGATAGCAAAGGCGAGCCAGGAGTCGGTCTCGCCAGTTTCCGGCAGACACGCTGCAATGAATAGCAGGCCGGCAATGTCGGCAAAGTAATGATTGGCGCGGCCTTCCGGGTAAAATTCCAGATGCAGCGCAATATGTCGGCCATGGTCAAGAAGACTGCGTTCCAGAGCGGTTTCGAATTGCCGATCGAATATCGCGCCATGGGCCCGAAACAAACCATAAGCGACGACCCAGTTGGCGGCACGAATGGCGACATCCATGGAGCAACGCCAGTTGATGCCGAAGCGCGGTGGATTGGTTGCAATAAAATCGAGCACTTGGTTGCGAAATTCTCGGACAAACGGCGCGCCGTCGGATTCCGCCGATCCGCAGAGCCGATGCGCCCAAGCCAAGATAACGAGGTGCTGCATCCTCGCCAGTTCCCATGGAAGCTTAACATCGACCCCATCGAGATCGCCAAAATCGAGGGAGCCCGACCAAGAGTTTTCAGGCCAACGAAAGCCAGACTTGAAATCCAGTTGCCAGTCGATCGGATTATAGGCCGGATCGATCAGTCGCCAGAGGCGCTGGCTTTCGCATAAATTGGCGCGGCTGATCCGTCCGGCCAGCCATTGCCCTTCAGGATCCGCGACTATCTTTGGCTCGGGATCATAGCGAATACCTTCCGTGCCCCTGCAGCAGACCCCGTGCTCCACATGGACCCAACCGGACCCGAGAAGATCGAACCGGTGATCGAGATACAGGGCGGCGATACGGTCGATCCACACACTGTTACACGCGACCTGGTCCCACGGAACGGCGTCGCATAGGATGTGGAGCGCGCCACTCGAAACGTCCTGAGAGTAGCTGCCCCGGGCGATGTCCCGCCGCCTCTCGACGGCGTCGCGCCATCGGCGCGATACGGCAAGCGTCGCCCGTCCGGCAATTGCTTGCGGCGGAAGCGCCCAGATTTGTCGCAACTGGTCAGTTATCACTGAAGACCCCAGCGCCGCCTGTTCAGCCATCGACGAAACCGCCCCCACGGGCTGGGCCGCCATGTCGCTTGCCGTCGCGTATTATCTGGCTCCAGTTCGAACATCCAGTCACTTGCGCACCATGGCGGCAATCGGTCCACCACTGCCGCGTTCCAAGCAATAACGGGGCTGCTTCGGATGCCCGAATCAATCCCGTACCCACATAGAAAGGTGGTCGGCTGAAACCGACGCACCTTAAACCCCGCCGCCTGAAACAGCGACAGAAGGATACGGCGGGAAAAGAAATTGATGTGCGGGCTCACGGCTAACGTCGATTCCGGCGCCGCGTCATGAGCCGCTGGCGTCTTGATAAGGCGATGCTTGGCGCTGCGCAAAAGTCTTTGCAGCCCACTCATATGGAGCAGGGCTTCAAACAATGCACACCACTCAAATGGTCCATAACCATTCGGTACAGTAAGGATAAGCCGCCCTTCCGGCCGTGTTAGTTTGCGGAGTCTGTCGAGAAACGCGGGTGGATCTTCAACGTGCTCCAGAACTTCGGATGCAATCACGAGATCAAATGGCTCCTCTTCGCCGAGCGCGTCAATTGTCACGAATCGAACGTTCGCCGGAAGATCGGCGTTGCGGGCGGATTCGATCGACCTGACATCGACGTCAGCGCCAAGGAATTGGCAATTACAGAAAATTCTTGCGAGCGGCACGGTAAGATTGGCCCCCGTGCCGCAGCCGATATCGAGAATACGCGTCGGATCGTGGGTCTTTATCGCTGCGGCGACAAAATCCAGCCGCTTGCGCCGTCCGTAGGAATCCTCAGTAAGCAATGAAGCGACGCCACCAAAGCGCGAAGTTCATCAGGTACCAGCATTGCGGACCGCGTTTGCGGGCAAGCAGCCGTTCCACATAGGTCGCATCGAAAAAATCGGTTTCAGCGCAAAAAGCCCGCAGCACCGACGCCATTTCCTTGCCAAGTTTTCCATGGAACCAGTCCTGCATGGGAATTGCGAAACCCTGCTTTGGCCGGTTTAGAATTTGATCGGGCACCAAACCGCGAACCGCGGACTTAAGCAACGGTTTCAAGCCGCCTCCCCGGAGCTTTGCCTCACTCGATATGGACATAATCAAGGTAACTAATTCATGGTCGAGAAAGGGTACACGCGCTTCCAGGCTGACACCCATGCTCATCTTATCGACACGCATAAGCAGCAATTCGGGCAGCCGAAGATTCAGGTCGAGATAAGTCATCCATGCCAGCGGCGATTTGTCCCAGGCCTTCTGTTCAAACTGTTGGTGCAAAGGCGCGATGGCGTCCCAAGAGGTGAGGCCCTCGAATTTCCGGCGGAGCCTTGGCGAAAGAAGTCTCCTTTTACCGTCATTGGTGAAGGCTTCAGCGCCGCCCCAGAACAGCGGTTGACCCAGGGCGCCGCGACGCATCAATTCCGCCAGGCTTCGTTCGCCAAGCCCTGCGGCGGACAAGGCGGCGAACCCGACCCGCTTCAGCGCGTTCGGCACCGGCCAATTGTTGAGACGCTCAATCATCAGCAGCTTCTGCCAGGAGGGATACCCGCAAAACAGTTCGTCCGCTCCCTCGCCAACCTGCGCAACGACGACGCCCTTTTCACGGGCAAGTTTAGAGACGTAATAGACCGGGACGCACACCGGATCGGCAATCGGCTCGTCCTGCAGTTCGATCATATGCGGCAGGAAATCGAAAAGATCGTTCTCGGTCAGCGTATGTTCAAAATGTTCGGCGCCGGTTTGCTGCGCCATCAAGCGGGCAAACGGCATTTCGTCTAAGACGCTGGCCTGATCGTCCGCATAGGCGATGGAAAACGCCTTGGGACGGCTATGTTCCCCTTCCGAAAATAGCGCGAGATTGGCGCTCGAATCGACGCCACCCGACAAAAACACACCAACCGGGACATCCGCCACCTTACGCAGGGTAACCGCGGCACGCAGTTCGTCCAGGACCCGCTGCGCCAGGGATTCCGCATTTTCGTCTGCCAGGGGGGCGCAGAAATCGAGCACGTCCCACCATTGGCGCTCATGCGTCGAGCCGTCCGAATCGATGCGCATCAAGCCGCCGGCGCGCAGTTTGCGTATGCCGGCGAAGAGCGTCTGCGGCGCCGGTGTTGTTAAAAAGGACAGATAATGAAACAGGGCCTGTTCATCGACGGCCCGCGCCCGACGCGGGTCGGTAAGCAGCGCCTTGATCTCCGACGCGAAGACAATGCCGCTTTCGTCATGGGCGTAATAGAGCGGTTTCACGCCCAGCCGGTCGCGAACAAGCCACAAGGAACGTTTCCGTGAATCCCATAGAGCAAACGCGAAAATGCCGCGAAAGCGATGGATGCATTCAATCCCCCACTGGCGGAACGCCTGGAGGATGACTTCCGTGTCGGAGTGATCGGTTTGCCAGTCCCGGTGGCCGAGCGAGATGAGTTCGCGACGCAGATCGGCGTGATTATAAATTTCGCCGTTGAAAACAATGGTCAGAGCGCCATCCGCTGTCGTCATGGGCTGGCCAGCAGCCGGCGATAAATCGATGATCGCGAGCCGGCGGTGTGCGAAACCGACACGATCATCGCTGTTGACCCAGACGCCTGCTCCGTCCGGCCCGCGGTGTACCATGGCGTCGCGCATGGCGACGAGCCGGGATTCCGTGACCGTAAAGCGCGAAGGGTCGAAGCTCAGCGCACCGGCAATGCCACACATGTCTTCACTGCTTCTTTTCTGATGTTGAAATTTTTCGCGGTTGGCTGTGCGATAGGAGAACCACGGTCGCGCGCGAGTTGCGTCGTCCCGAGACAGTGGAAAGGAATTTGGCTATATGTTTCATTTATATCGCAAGAGGAGGCTGCGTCGCAGCGATGGATATCCGCTTAGCTTTAGCATCCGAACCGAATCTGCGGCGCCGGATAGAAATCGTGTTATGGCTTTGGATAGGCGGGATAACAGCCGCCTACCTCCATCAATTTTTCTTTGTTCTCCCGCTGATCCTTCACCTTTTTGACTGACGTGATGGCTCCAGCAATCGTTTTCCTGCAGGTCCTTGGTTGCCTCGGTCTCGGGATATTGGTCCTGCGCCTCACTGGGGTTCATAATCGTCTCTCGGCCGGGGAACAATATACATGGTCATTCGCTATCGGCTTCGGTTTTCTTGGCTGGTTATTGTTCTTCGCCGGGATATTCGGGGCGCTTTCCCGTGAGGTGCTCCTGATCACGATAGCGGCGCCGGTGCCTGCGGTTGCGCTCTTGCGCCCAACATCGTTAGCGAAGCAAATTTCTGGCGATGTCAAGGGCTCCAGCTGGGTGGTCATTGGGGCCGTGATCCTCGTCTTCGCGATGGATGCGATTGAAGTACCCGCGCCGGCTACCGATGCCGATTCCATAGCTTACCATTTCGATTTACCACGCCGGTTCTGGGAAGCCGGTAAGGTGTATTTTGTTCCTCGGGCCCTCGACGGCGCGGCACCCTTACTGGTTCAGATGACCTATATGGTCCCGTACGCGTTCGGTGGCGAGACGGCGCTTAATCTGTGGACAATGTTCACGGGCCTCGCTGCGAGTCTGCTTGTCTACACCATGTGTCGCCGTTATCTGACGCCGAACTGGTCTTTTGGCATATTGGTCGTTTTTGCCACCACGCCAGCGGTGGTCTACGGCGCCGGATCGGGGCAGGTAGAGGTCAAGCTCGCAATGTTTGCCATCATCGCCGTTATGGCAGTTGGTGAGGCGCTGAGACGGAACGAAAGCGGTTTCGTCGTCGTTGCAGGATTGGCCGCAGGGTTTTTCGCTGGCGGCAAGTATTTCGGTCTGATGTTTGCCGTCGCGGTGGGGTTGGCGCTTCTGTGCAAACCCGGATTTGTAAGACGGGGAGCCATTTACAGTGTCGCCACAATTGTGGCCGGCTTTCAATGGTACTGGTGGAACTGGCTGCACACCGGCGACCCTGTTTTCCCGATGCTGTATCCGCTACTCGGGGATGCTGGAACTGGAT